>DASPUE010000368.1:0-3257 GCA_035623055.1 Gemmatimonadales bacterium | reverse complement strand
TGCTCGACCGAATTGATCCGCCAGGCGCGGACTGTGTCGCTGTGGGCCACCCGCCAGCGCCGCAGGGCATCGGCGAATTCGGCACTGTCCGGCACCGTGAACACCGACTCTGCCGCAACCGTCAGGCGCTCGAGGCGGATCTCCTCATCGAAGGGATCGTAGACGGCGAGGTTGAGCCGGCTGCCCGGTTTCGGCAGTCCGCGTGAGGCCGCGACCAGTGGAATGGCGCTGGGAAGGATCACCGGCCTGGGCAGCCTGACGGAGAGAGTCTCTGGAGCCTCACCGCGAGGGGCAGTGACGACGGTCAGAAGGGTGTCCCCGCTGACGATGCCCGAGCCGGCGCTCCGCCCGGACTCGGTTAACAGGTCGCTTTGCCAGCGCACCAGCTGCAGCCCCCGCGTGTACAGCGCCTCGACTCTAGCGCTGGTCCGCCTGGGCGACTTGGGCTGCAGCGGCGGCAGATCGATCGTTACCAGTTCCGTGACCCGCAGCCCCTCGGGGAGGGTATCGATCGTAAAGGTGGCGAGGCCGTATTGGCGGTCCCCGATCCGGATGGCGTGGTAGGCAGAACCGGGGGGAACCGGCCACAGCGATAGCCTGTCCTGGCCGCGCCGGCCGAGGTAGCTGCGTTCCACCAGCCAGCCCAGCGCGCCGGCCCACGCGACGAGAATCAGGAACGCGGCGCGCCGACGAGTCATCGGCTCCCGTCTCGGAGGTACGGCTCGATCGCGGAGCGTTGCTCGGGGCGGTCGATGACGATCTGCAGTTCGGCGGGGTACCCAGTCGCTCCGGGCCGGTCGAGAAAGGTTTCCACTAGGGTGAGAGCAGCTTCCTCGGCCGGAAGGCCGAGGCCGGTGAGGGCGGCGCCCACCGTCATCAACTGCCAGCCTTCGGCGCGGTGCCAGGCCGAGGTCAGCGCCCGTCGGACCGTGTCCCGGGTCAGGATCCTGGCCTCTCCCTGGACCACCACGTGCAGCACGAACTCCGCGGCCAGATCTCCGCCCCCAGTGATCACCGCCGACCCGACGTCGAGGGCGGCCTGCACCCGCCGCTGCTCCACGAAGCGCGCCCCTGCCTCCCGGTCGATCGCCTCGCTCACGACGCCGATCGGCCGCAACAGCTCGTCGGCGGCGCGCACCACGGCGTCGACCGGCAGTGCCGGCAGGGAATGCTCCACGATGCGGATCACGCTTCGCCGGCCTCCCGGGCGCGCCGGTACATGGCTTGAGCCTCGTCGTACTTCCCCATCCGGTCGAGAACCCGTCCCAGCAGCCGGAAGGTCCTCCCGTGCGTCGGCTCCAGTTCGGCGGCTCGCTCCAGCGCGGCCCGCGCCCCGGGGAGGTCCCCCGCCTGATTCAGCGCTTCCCCAAGGTAGTAGTGAGCGTTCGGGTTCTGCGGCTCGAGCTGGAGCGCCTTGCGAAGAGACTCCGCCGCCTCTTTCGGGACTCCCTTTCTCCACAGGACCAGCCCGAGTGTCAGGCACGCCTGCACATGCTGAGGATCGAGCCGAAGCGCCCGCCGCAGATCCGCCTCTGCCTCGGCGTATTGCTTGAGACGACCGTGGATGGCCCCCCGCGAGACCAGCATGTTGACGTCGTCCGGGGAGAGCCGCAGCGCCTGCGAGAGCTGGTCGAGCGCCTCGGCGGGGTCCCCGGTGGTCTCGAGCAGGGCGGAGAGGTTGTTGCGGGCGGCGACATGCGCGGGGTCCATCGTCAGGAGTTCCCGGTAGCGCTGGATCGCCTCTGCTACCCGGCCTCGGCTCGCTGCCTCCACGGCGCGTCGATAGAGGCGCTCGACCGGTGATTCCTCGGTGCGGGGCTCGGTCGCGATCAGATCGTCCTGCGGCACGGCCGACGCGAAGGGCCGGAGCGGGTAGCCGGGATCCGGCCGGTCGGGAAGCAGATCGCCCTCGAGCCCGGCAGTGCCGAAGAGCTCATCCAGCATCGACTCGAGGCCGGTGGCACGATTGCGGAAAGAGGGCATCTGCAGGCGGTTGGCAGTGAGCGGTGGTGGAGCGGGGGCCCCACCGCGGTCTGGTTGCCGTGAAGTATAGCGATCCCCGGCCCGTGGCAGGTGCAGCGTTCCAGGGTTGAATGGACCGGCGGGGTGGGGTACGTTCCCGGGCTTATGGCGCAGGAATACCTCGTCGTCCGCGGTGCCCGCGAGCACAATCTCAAGAACGTCTCGGTCAGTATCCCACGCGACAAGCTGACCGTCATCACGGGGCTGTCGGGGTCCGGCAAGTCCTCGCTTGCCTTCGACACCATTTACGCCGAGGGGCAGCGCCGGTACGTCGAATCGCTGTCGGCCTATGCCCGGCAGTTCCTCGGCCTCATGGAGAAGCCCGATGTCGATGCGATCGAGGGGCTCTCTCCCGCGATCGCGATCGAGCAGAAGACCGCGGGACACAATCCCCGCTCGACCGTCGGCACCGTCACCGAGATCTACGACTACCTCCGCCTCCTCTGGGCCCGGACCGGGGTTCCACACTGCCCCAACGACGGCAGCCCCATCGAGCGTTCCTCGGCCACCCAGATCACCGAGACCATCCTCGGTTGGCCCGAAGAGACCCGGATCGAAATCCTGGCTCCGCTGGTGCGGGGCCGGAAGGGCGAGTTCCGCGAGCTGTTTGACGAGATCCGTAAGCGCGGATTCGTACGGGTGCAGGTGGATGGCGAGACCCATGATCTGAACGAGGTTCCCGCGCTCAACCGGCGCCAGAACCACGACATCGCGGTGGTGGTGGACCGGCTGGTCGTGCGCCGCGCCGAGCGCGGTCGATTGGCGGATTCGATCGAGACGGCGCTTAAGGTGGCGGATGGCACGGTGGAGGTCCGTCGGGGTGGGGCAGCGTCGGATCGGCAGCCGGTGGTGTTTTCCGAGCGCTTCTCCTGCCCCGTCTGTGGCCTTTCGATTCCAGAACTGGAGCCCCGGCAGTTCTCCTTCAACTCTCCATTCGGGGCGTGCCCCGAATGCCATGGCGTGGGCGTCCGTCGTGAGGTAAACGCGGAGCTGATCCTGGGCGATCCGACCATCTCGATCCTCGAGGGGGTGGTCCTCCCATGGGGCGAGCCGACCGGGTACCTGCGCAAGGTGGTGCTCCCGACGCTGGCCAAGGCGCTCAAGTTCGACCTCAACGATCCCTGGGGGAAAATCCCCGAGAGCGCCCGCAAGGCGCTGCTCTTCGGGCTGCCCGGGAAGAAGCTCCATTTCCAGATCGACGGCGGCCGGAGCCGCGACGACTACGAGAGCGAATG
>DASPUE010000367.1:0-9825 GCA_035623055.1 Gemmatimonadales bacterium | reverse complement strand
CCGGCGATCAGCGCAAGGACTACGAAGGCCGGGTCTCGGTCAAGCTGCTCAACAGCGACCAGGCGGGACGGGTTGGCGGCCTGCGGATCACGGGGTATGCGCAGTACGGCAAGCCCACCAGCGGCGGCCAGCGCGAGCGCTACCTGGGCATGGTGTCCTACAAGTCGAAGGCGGTGACCCTGGCCGCGGAGTACGGGATCGCCGTCGACAGCGTCAGTGGCGGGACCGTGGACGGGACGGCGGTGACTGCCTCCGCCCACAAGAAGGGGAGTGTGTTCAGCGCGTACGGCGTGATCAACATCCCCAACTCGAAGGTGGGGATCATCGGGCGCGTGGACATCACCGACCCGAACACTGCCAACAACAGCGTCGCCACCAATAACGACCGCCTGACCCGAATCATCGGCGGCGTCTCGTACCAGCTCAACCCGAACCTTCGGCTCCTCGCGAACGTGGACAATGTCACCCGGCAGGGCGGGAACGAGCCGAACAGCTTCAAGGCCACCAGCAGCACCGCCTACTTCCAGGCGCAGTTTACGTACTGAGACTTCATCCCCTGACCCACCCAGGAGATTCCTTCATGCGCTTCGCAGCTCGTAGCACCGCCGTTCTGGCCCTGGCGCTCGTCGCCGGGGCCGGTGCGGCCTCCGCCCAGGTGGCCCTCACCGGCGCTGGGGCGACATTCCCGAACCCGATCTACAGCAAGTGGTTCGACGCCTATCACAAGGCGACCGGCGTGCAGATCAATTACCAGTCGATCGGCTCCGGCGGCGGGATCAAGCAGTACACCGAAGGCACCGTGGACTTCGGCGCCTCGGACGGCCCGATGAGCAACGATCAGATGAACGCGGTCCAGGGCGAAGTGCTCCACTTGCCGACCGTGATGGGGGCGGTGGTGCTCACCTGGAACCTGCCGGCCATTGGTACCACGCCGCTCAAGCTGGACGGTCCGGCCATCGCGGACATCTTCCTGGGCAAGATCACCAAGTGGAACGACGCCCGGCTCACCTCGCTGAATCCCGGCGTGTCGCTGCCGAACGCCGACATCATCGTGGTGCATCGGTCGGACGGGTCAGGGACCAGCTACATCTTCACCGACTACCTCTCCAAGGTGTCCAAGGACTGGAAGGAGAAGGTGGGGTACGCTACGTCGGTGAACTGGCCCGTGGGACTGGGCGGCAAGGGAAACGAAGGTGTGACCCAGCAGGTGAAGTCGACCGAGGGCGCGATCGGCTACGTGGAGTTGATCTATGCGGTGGCCAATCAGCTTCCCTACGCCCAGGTCAAGAACGCGGCCGGCACCTGGGTGACCCCCTCGCTGGACGGGGTGACCGCCGCGGCGGCCAGCGCCAAGTTCGCGGCCAATACCGATTTCCGGGTCTCGATCACCAACGCCCCCGGCAAGGATGCGTATCCGATCTCGTCCTTCACCTGGCTGCTGGTGCGCCCCAAGATGAAGGACGGGACCAAGGCCAAGGCGCTGCATGACTTCCTCAATTGGATGCTGACGTCGGAGGCGCAGGGCATGGCGAAGGAGCTGCAGTACGCGCCGCTGCCCACGGAGGTCGTGGCGCTCGAGCAGTCGCGGATCAAGTCCCTGAAGTAGGTCGCCTGCCGCTCAATTCAGGAGCGGTCGGCATCGGCAAGGCGGCGGGGGTCCTGACCTCCCGTCGCCTTGTTGTCTCACCTAATGGCCTGTCAGACGTGACGCGTCCGTTACAATTCCGTGACCGATCGCGGGGCTGGCCCCGGTACAATCTCGCCCATGGCAACCACATCGCTCCCCGAGTCGGCGCAGGCTGCCCCGGTCACTCTTCACGGCTCCCGCGCGGGGGACCGGCTGTTCAAGATCGTGCTGACGCTCGCCGCCATCGCGATCCCGGTGCTAATGGGGTTCCTGGTGAGCGAGCTGTACACCGGAGCGCATCTCGCCATTTCGCGATACGGCGTGCGCTTCGTGGCAGGCTCGACCTGGGACCCGGTCGCGGAAGAGTTCGGCGCGTTCCCGCTGGTCATCGGCACACTTCTGTCATCGTTCATCGCGCTGCTCATCGCCGTGCCGCTCTCCCTGGGCGTGGCGATCTACATCACCGAGTTCTCCCCCAAGTTCATCCGCCAGCCGATCGCGTTCGTGATCGAGCTCCTGGCCGCGATCCCCAGCGTCGTGTACGGACTCTGGGGCATCTTCGTGTTGATCCCCATCCTTCGAAAGGCAGTCTTCCCCTTCCTGCGGAGCGTGCTCGGATTCCTGCCGCTCTTTCAGGGACCGATCTACGGCCCCTCGATGCTCTCGGCGAGCATCATCCTGGCGATCATGGTGATGCCGTTCATCATGTCGGTCGCGCGGGAGGTCCTGCTGGCGGTCCCGGGCAGCCAGCGGGAGGCGGCGCTCGCGCTGGGCGCCACCCGCTGGGAGGCGGTGATGTCGGCGATCCTGCCCTATGCCCGGTCGGGCATCATCGGCGCCATCATCCTGGGCCTGGGACGCGCCCTGGGCGAGACCATGGCCGTCACGATGCTCATCGGAAACCGCAACGAGATCTCGGCCTCGCTGTTCGCCCCGGGCTACACCATGGCGGCCGTCATCGCCAATGAGTTCTCCGAGGCCGCGACCGATATGCACTTCAGTGCGCTGGCCTACGTCGCCTTCCTGCTCTTCCTGGTGACGGTTCTGGTTAACGCCGCGGCCCGGCTGCTCATCTGGCGAGTGTCACGCGGTCCCACAGGAGGGAAGGGCCGATGAACCGACGCGTCCTCCGGCGCTGGGTCAGCAACTTCATGGTGGGGCTGATGGTGGTCGCGGTGATCATCGCCGTGCTGCCGCTGCTCTTCATCCTGCTCAACCTGGTGATCAAAGGGGCGGGGAGCCTCTCCCTTGGGTTCTTCACCAGGGTGCCGGTGCCAGCCGGCGAGACCGGCGGTGGGGTGGCCAACGCGATCGTCGGAACCTTGCTGATCGTCGGGGCGGCGAGCCTCATCGGCGTGCCCCTGGGCGTGGCCGCCGGCATCTACTGCGCCGAATATCCCGGAAGCCGCCTGGCCACCGTGACCCGGTTCGTGGCCGACGTCATGAACGGGACGCCGTCCATCGTGGTCGGTGTATTCGCGTGGACGCTGATCGTGGCCCGACAGAAGCACTTCTCGGGACTGGCAGGAAGCTGCGCCCTGGCCATGCTGATGATTCCGATGGTCATGCGCACCACTGAGGAGTTGATCAAGCTAGTGCCCAACTCCCTCCGGGAGGCGGCGCTGGCCCTCGGCTATGCGCGCTGGCGCACCAGTCTGGGCATCGTGCTGCGCACGGCGCTCCCTGGCATCGTGACTGGCAGCCTGCTTTCCGTAGCACGGGTCGCCGGCGAGACCGCACCGCTCCTGCTCACCGCCCTGGGCAGCCAGTACTTCAGCCTGAACCTCAACCAGCCGATGGCCGCGCTGCCGCTCACCGTGTTCCAGTATGCCATCGGACCGTATGAGGAATGGCATCGCTTCGCCTGGGCCGCGGCGCTGGTGCTGATCCTGGTGGTGCTGACCTTGAGCGTATTGGCCCGCCTGGCGACCCGGCGGAGGTTCACTTTCAATGACTGAGCCGACGAGCCTGCTGGCCACCGAGCGCCTCACCGCCATGTACGGCAAGTTCACGGCGGTGAAGGACGTGAGCCTGCAGTTTGCGCCCAATACCGTCAACGCCCTCATCGGGCCCTCGGGGTGCGGCAAGTCGACGTATCTTCGCACGCTCAACCGGATGCACGAGTTGTCGCCGGGAGGATGGATCACCGGACGGGTCCTGCTCGATGGCGAGGACATTTACGGCCCCCGGGTGAGCCCCATGCAGCTGCGCCGCAAGGTGGGAATGGTGTTCCAGAAGCCCACCCCGTTTCCCACGATGTCCATCCACGACAACGTGGCGGCGGGACTCCGGGTCAATGGCAAGTTGCACCGCGGCGAACTGGCGGAGGTCGTGGAGCAGTCGCTCCGCCGAGCCGCGCTCTGGGACGAGGTGAAAGACCGGCTCAAGACCAGCGCGGTAGCCCTTTCCGGCGGGCAGCAACAGCGGCTGTGCATCGCCCGCACCATCGCGCCGCGGCCGGAGGTCATCCTGATGGATGAGCCGACCGCTTCCCTGGACCCAGGCGGGACCCAGCACATCGAGGAGCTGGTCTTCGAGCTCAAAAAGGAATTCACGATCGTGATCGTCACCCACAACATGCAGCAGGCAGCCCGGGTGAGTGACACCACGACCTTCTTCTATATGGGCAACATGGTGGAGACCGGGCCCACCCGGCAGATCTTCACCACCCCCAAGGAAGAGCGCACCGAGGCCTACATCACGGGACGATTCGGATGACCACCATGAGCCCAGACCGCCCGGCCCCCAGGCCGACGGCCGACGTCGCCGCCCCGGCGGGTCCGTCGCCATCGGCCATTCCGCTGCTGCGCACGACCCTCACGCCGCGCGTGTCGGCCGCGACGCCGCGGCCGGTGACCGAGGAGCCTGTGATCGTCTCCCGGGACTTCCGCTTCTCCTACGGCGGTCCCGGGCTGACGCTTAAGGGGATCAACATGACGATCCCCCGCAAGGCGGTCACCGCCATCATTGGCCCGTCGGGCTGCGGCAAGTCCACCTTCCTGCGCTCGATCAACCGGATGCACGACCTGATCCCCACCAGCCGGTATCAAGGGGAATTGCTCCTTGACGGGGTCTCCATCCTGGCGCCGAGCACCGACCTGGTCTCTCTGCGCCAGCGGGTCGGCATGGTGTTCCAGCGGCCCAATCCGTTCCCCAAGACGATCTTCGAGAACGTAGGGTACGGACCGGCGCTCAACCGCCTGTGCACCCGGCGCGATCTGCCCGACCTGGTCGAGCGCTGCCTGCGATCGGCGGCGCTCTGGGACGAGGTAAAGGACCGGCTGGACGAGCTCGGCACCGGCCTTTCCGGCGGGCAGCAGCAACGCCTCTGCATCGCCCGGGCACTCGGCAATCAGCCCGAGGTGCTGCTGATGGACGAACCCTGCTCCGCCCTCGATCCGATCGCGACCCAGAAGGTCGAGGAGCTGATCGTGGAGCTCAAGCAGCAATACACGATCGTAATCGTGACCCACAACATGCAGCAGGCGGCGCGGGTGAGTGACTTCACCGCCTTCTTCGACCGCGGCGAGCTGATCGAGTTCAACGAGACGGAGCGGGTCTTCACCGCCCCCGCCAACGAGCGGACCGAAGCGTACATTACCGGGAGATTCGGATGAGCGTCGACATGCACCGGCACTTCCACGACGAGCTGAACGACGTCAAGGTTCGCCTGCTGACTATGTCAGGCGAAGCCGAGGCAGCGCTCGGCCTCTCGGTCGAAGCCCTCCTGGAGCGCGATGGCGCCAAGGCGGAGAGCGTCATTCGCAACGACCGGATCATCGACACCATGGAGATGGAGATCGAGGAGACCTGCATCAATCTGCTCGCCCTCCAGCAACCGATGGCGCGCGACCTCCGCATGCTCACCTCGGCGCTCAAGATCGCCAACGACCTGGAGCGGGTGGGCGATCACGCCGTCAACATCGCCCAGTCGGCCGCCCGGCTGGCCCAGGCACGGCCGATCACGCCGGAGCCGGAGATCGTCGAGATGGCGCGCCTCGCCCGGGACATGCTGTCGGACTCGCTGGAGGCCTTCATCCGTGGAGACGCCGTCGAAGCGAGGGAGATTTGCCTGCGGGATGACCGGGTGGACAACTTGCACCGCTCGGTGTTCCGGATCCTGCTCACCCATATGATGGAAGACCCGCACATGATCGGCGCCGGGATGGAGCTCTTCCTGGTCAGCCGCAATCTGGAGCGGGTGGCCGATCTGGCGACCAACGTCGCCGAGGATGTAGTCTTCTTGGTGGAGGGCAAGTCCATCAAGCACCACGCCGAGGACCGGGGCGAGCCCCGGGTCTCGGGCGCACAACGGAGCCCCACGCCGGCATGAGCGTTGTCCCCCTGCCCGAGCGCCGCGAACGCCTCGCGGCCATCGACGTTGGTTCAAACTCCATCCGGTTGCTGGTCGCCGAATACGGCCCCAACTCCGGCCTCACCGTCATCGATGAGGTGAAGGAGCAGCCACGCCTCGCGACGGGGGTGGCGCAGACCGGCCGGCTCGACGCGGCGGCGATGGAGCGGGCGGTGGCGGCGCTGCGGCGGATGCAGGGAGTCTGCGAGCGCCGCGGCGTCAACCGCATCGCGGCGGTCGCGACCTCGGCGGTACGGGAGGCGGTGAACGGGCCGGAGTTCGCCCGGCGGGTAAAGGAGGATGTCGGCCTCGACCTCCGGATCATCGACGCCGAGACCGAGGCAGCGCTCTCCTATCGGTCGGTGGCGCACCACTTCCCCCTCGAGGGGGGACGGACGGTGGTGGCGGATATCGGCGGAGGGAGCCTCGAGCTCATCGGGGCGGTCGATGGCCTCATCGAGCATAGCCTCTCCCTCCCCTTCGGCGCCGTCCGCCTGACGGAGCTGTACCTCGCCAACCAGCCTGACCAGCGCGCGGCGGTGCGCAAGCTGCGCGAATACCTCGGGCGCCAGTTCCGCCGCAAGCTTCCTCTCAGACATTGGACCGCCGGCGCCCTCATCGGCTCCGGGGGCTCGTTCACCAACCTCGGCCGCATGGCCGCGGCCCGGCGCGGCCTCTCTGCCGCGGACCCGGTGCACGGCACCGCCGTCGGGATCGCCGAGGTCGAGCACCTTCTGGATTGGCTGGCGGGGATGAGCCCGGAGAAGCGGGCCCAGGTGGACGGCCTCAATCCCCAGCGGGCCGACATCATTCTGGCCGGCCTCGCGGTCACCGCAGAATTACTGGAACGGATCGAGGCCCGTGAGGTGAAGGTCAGCGCCTTCGGGCTGCGGGAGGGACTGCTGCTCGACATGGCGGGGGCCGACGCCGCACCGGCCGCCGTCGAACCGCTCCGGCTCATCCGGGAGTTCGCCGAACGGTGCCGCTCCGACCGGCGCCACGTCGAGCAGGTCCGGATCCTCGCCCTCAACCTGTTCGACCTGCTGGCCGACAAGCTCGACGCGGCCGATGAGGAACGCTCGTTTCTCGAGGCCGCCGCCCTGCTGCACGACGTCGGACAGCTGGTGAGCTACCGGAAGCACCACAAGCACAGCTACCAACTCATCATGCACGGCGAGCGGCTGCCGTTCTCCCCCCGGGAGCGCCAGATCGTGGCGTTAGTGAGTCGCTACCACCGCCGGCGCGGACCGCGCAAGAAGCACGCGGAGTTTGCCGCGCTCCCCAAGCAGGACCAGGGGGCCGTCCGCCGCCTCTCTGGAATCCTGCGGATCGCCGAAGGGCTGGATCGGGGCCACTCGGCGATCGTCGAGAAGGTGGTGCTGGAACTCTGCCCGACCCGCCTCACGATCAAGGCGGTCCCCCGCTACGCCGGCGCCGATTTATCGCTGGAATGCTGGGGTGCGCAAGAGCACGCCGATGTCCTAGCCAAGGTCATGGCCCGCGAGGTCCTCGTCGAGCCTGCGGTTTAGCACCTCGCCCCATCCGGCCGCCGACGAGGTTCCCAGGCGATCGGCCCCCGCCAAGAGCATTCTCCGCGCATCGTCGGGAGTCCGGATCCCCCCGGAGGCCTTCACCCCGGCTCGATCGCCCACGACCTCCCGCATAAGCCGGACGGCGTCGACCGTGGCACCGCCGGATGGATGGAAGCCGGTGGATGTCTTCACCATCCCGGCGCCGGCGGCGAGCGACTCCAGGCAGGCTCGCTCGATTTCTTTGGCCGTCAGCACGCCCGTTTCCAGGATCACTTTCACCAGCCGGCCTGCGGCCGCCTGCACCACCGCCCCAATCTCCTCCCGCACCATTGCCCAGGCGCCCGCCTTGGCCCATCCCAGCGCCATGACCACATCGATCTCGTCGGCTCCGTCGTTGATCAGCGCCAGCGTCTCTCCAACCTTGGCGGTGGAGCCGCTCGCCCCGAGCGGAAACCCGGCGACCGCCGCCAGGCGGACCCCGGAACCAGCCAGCGCATGAGCCGCCGTCGGGACCCATTGTCCGTTGACGCAAACCGCGCCGAGGCTGAGTCGTTTCGCCTCCTCCGCGAGACGCAGAATCTCCGTCTCGGTGGCCTCGGGTCTGAGCAGGGTGTGGTCGATCAGCGCACCGAGCCGCGCATGTGGTGCGAGCCACCGCGGCAACTCGCGCATCAGTCGCCGACCGCGGCGCGATGCTCGGCGAGGAGCCGGCGATTGGTGAAGAGCGGTGTCAGGGCGAGGCCAGCGAGGAAGCCGCCCACGTGGGCCCAGAAGGCCACCCCTCCCCCTTCCGTGGGAGCAAGAGCGCCGCTGAGGAGCTGCAGGACGAACCAGTAGCCCAGCATGACGAAGGCAGGGAGCACCAACATCCGGGCCCAGATGCCGAGGAAGACGAAGGTCTGGATCCCGGCCCGCGGGTAAAGCAGCACGTAGCCTCCCATGACCCCGCCGATCGCGCCGGAGGCGCCGATCATGGGGATCTCGGACCCCGGCGCGGACAGCACCTGGGCGGTCGCCGCGGCAAGGCCCGAGAGGAGATAGAACGCGAGGAATCGTACCTTGCCCATCGCGTCCTCCACGTTGTTCCCGAAGACATGGAGGAACCACATGTTGCCCAGGACGTGGAGCCAACTCCCGTGGGTAAACATCGAGGTGAGCGGGGCCAGCAGATTGGGCCCTCCGACCATGCACGAGGTCCCCGGCCCCACCGGGACCTCCATCCCCGACGGCAGCCTGCCAAGCAGCTCACCCGGAATGAGGCCCAGGGTGCAGACCGAGTTGCTGAGCGTGGGCTCGGCGCCCATCCCCTGGATGAACACCCAGACCGCGAGGTTGACCGCGATGATGGCGTAGGTGATGACCGGGGTGTGAACGGTGGGGTTCTCGTCGCGGATCGGCAGCATGGAGGAAAGCTAGTCGCCTCAGTGGAGTGACCCGGAGCCATGGCTGACCAGCCGGAGGCGTGGCCTGCCAGCTGGGCCCAAGCGCACTGCGTGGAGCTGCCAGACCCCTGCCAAAACGGCGGAAAACCTCGGTACACCGCTTGCCCAAGGGGGAGCCGACGCAATCGCGTTTGCCGGAGGGGTCGCACCTGTCCGGCTATCTCAGTGCCATTAGAAAGGATTTGCCATGGCCTCGAAGATCATCGGCATCGACCTCGGCACGACCAATTCGGTCGTCGCGGTGATGGAGGGGGGCGACCCGGTCGTCATCCCCAACGCCGAAGGCGGCCGGACAACGCCCTCCGTGGTGGCCTTCACCAAGGACGGGGAGCGCCTGGTCGGTCAGGTCGCCAAGCGACAGGCGGTCACCAATCCGAAGCAGACCATCTTCTCGATCAAGCGCTTCATGGGCCGGCGCATGCAGGAAGTGACGGAAGAGGTTCGCCGGGTACCCTACAAGGTCTCGCCCGGCCCGAACGGATTGGCCTCGGTCGAGATCGCGGGCAAGACATACACCCCGCCCGAGATTTCGGCGATGATCCTGCAGAAGATGAAGCAGACCGCCGAGGACTACCTCGGCTACAAGGTCGAGAAGGCGGTGATCACCGTCCCGGCCTATTTCAACGACTCCCAGCGGCAGGCCACCAAGGACGCCGGCAAGATCGCCGGGCTGGACGTGGTCCGTATCATCAACGAGCCGACCGCCGCCGCGCTGGCGTACGGCCTCGATAAGAAGAAGGAAGAAAAGGTCGCGGTGTTCGACCTGGGCGGCGGCACCTATGACATCTCGGTGCTGGAGCTTGCCGAAGGGGTGTTCGAGGTCAAGAGCACCAATGGCGACACCCACCTCGGCGGCGACGACTTCGACCA
>DASPUE010000366.1:0-11748 GCA_035623055.1 Gemmatimonadales bacterium | reverse complement strand
GACTGGATGCCGGCCACGAGCGACCCGACCGTCATCAGCATCGTGGCCGAGAGCATCGCCTTGATCGCGCCGCCCACGTTGAATCCGAGGATCAGCTCCAACTTGGTGATCGGCGTGACGAGGTAGCCCTCGTGCAGTCCGCGCGCCTTGTCGTCGATGAAGATGATTCCCCCGCCGATCATCACCATCATGAAGATCGACATCGTGATGGAGCCCGGAAGGAGGTACTGGATGTAGGGGACGTAGGGATACACCTCGACGACATCCAGAGTCACCTGGGCCGGCGTCCGGTCGGAGCCACGGCTCCTGGTGTTGAAGGCCCCGACCAGCGAGCCGAGACCGGCAGCGAGCGTCGCCGAGACGAAGTTGTCGGTATTGTCCTCGACCAGCGCGATCCGGGGGTTCTCACCCTGGAGAGTCCGCCGGGAGAATCCGGGAGGGATGGAGAGGATGCCGTTGATCCGCCCCTCCCGAAGGTCGTGGAGCGCTTGGCCCTGGTCGGCGTACCCAACTGGCTCGTAGGTCCGGGCGTTGGCAGCCACCGCACCGAGCAGCTCCCGCAGCTGGACCGCGGGCACCCCACCGTCCTGGTCCACGACCGCAATTCGCAGATGCTTGACGTTGCCGCCGAAGGCGTAGCCGAGGACAACCAGCTGCACTACGGGGAACAGCATCGAGGCAATGATCAGGGTGGGGCTCCGCCGGAAGCGGCGCAGTTCCCGCTCGATGATCGCCAGGGTGCGCCACATCGTCCCTCCTACTGCCGGTAGCGAGCCAGGACCCGCTCGGTGGCCGGCTGCTCCTGCAGGGCATCACGCAGCCCCCGGCCGGCGTAATGGACAAAGACATCATCCAGCGTCGTGCTCTGGACGCCCAGCGTCGTGACGGTCAGATGCGCCGCCTCGGCGGCGGCCAGCAGGGCCATGGTCGTAGCAGGCCCGTCGTTGGATGCGATCCGGAAGACCGGCGGCTCGCCGGTCACCCGGCTCACCGCCGGTAACTGCTCTAGTCGTTGGTGCCATCCCGGTGGCAACGGGGGCGTGAAGCTCACCTCCAGCACGTTGCTGCCCGGGATGCTGGCCTTGAGGCGCAGAGGCGAGTCGAGCGCCATCAGCCGCCCGTGATCGACGATCGCCACCCTGGCGCAGAGCCGATCGGCCTCATCCATGTAGTGCGTGGTGAGGAGCACGGTGAGCGCCCGATCGACCTTGATCTGCTGCAGCATCTCCCAGACGGAAACCCGCGAGATCGGATCGAGGCCGGTGGTCGGCTCGTCGAGAAAGAAGATCCGGGGTTCGTGCACCAGCCCGCGGGCGATTTCCAGTCGGCGCCGCATGCCGCCGGAAAGGTTCCGCACCGGCCGGTCGGCCCACGCGCTGAGCTGAACCGCCTCGAGCAACTCCGGAATCAGCTGCCGCCGCCGTTCGGCCGGCACTCCATAGAGCTTCGCGAAGATCAGGAGATTCTCGCGGGCGCTCAGCTCGAGGTCACTGGTCATCGCCTGCGGAATGACCCCGATGGCGCGCCGCACCCCGTCGGGGTCGAGCGCGATGTCCGACCCGCCGACCGAAGCCGACCCCGACGTCGGAGGGATCAGGGTCGTGAGCATCCGGATCAGGGTGGACTTGCCGGCGCCGTTGGGGCCGAGCAGCCCGAAGATCTCTCCCGACTCCACCCGGAAGGAAATCGCGTCCACCGCGGTGAAGTCTCCGAACCGCTTGGTCAGCGCCCGGACATCGATGACGCCGTCGGACATGCGGCTCACCTGCCGGAGACCGGCAGCAGCACGTACGCTGTCATGCCGACGGCCAGTCGCCGGTCGCGGTTGTCGACCCGCAACCGGATCTCGAAGGTCTTGATGTCGCGCTTGGTACGGCTGACATCGCGCTGGGTCGCGAAGCCAGCATCGACGCCGCGGTAGAACACTACGCCGCTCCGGCTGTCCCCGGAGGGGAGCCGAACCGTGAGCCGATCGCCAAGCCGCACCTTGTCGATGTAGCTCTCCTCGACATCGGCTCGCACCCACAGGTCGTCCGGGTTGATGAGTGTCACTACCGGCTGGCCGGGGTTCACGAATTCGCCAAGTCGCACCGCTCGCACATCGACGACGCCCGCGATCGGCGCCCGGATGTCGCTGTACCCGAGCCGCACCATCGCCTTGGTGCGCTGGGCATCCGCGGCGGCTCGCTGCTGCTGGCTGGTCGTGAGCGTGCTCTGCCGGACCAGCACCTGCTCGGCGTTGGCCCGAGCCAGGGCGAGCGCGGCCACCTGGGCTTCCACCTGCCGGTCCAGCGCTGCCACCCGCGAGGTCGCAGCATCGAGCGCAGTCCTGGCATGGTCCAAATCCAATGCCGCCGCCGCGCCGCCCGCGGCGAGCGGCTGGAGCCGATCGTAGGTGAGCTTGGCGTCTTCCAGCGACGCGGCCGCCTCCTGCCGCTCGGCCTGAGCCGCCGCCAGAGTAGCCTCTGCCTGGCGGATCTGCTCCGCCGTCTGCTGCTGCTCCAGCCGGAGGGCCGCGGCGCTTCCCTTCACCTCCGAGGCGTAGCCTTGCGCGCTGTGGGTGTAGTAGGCGCTATCGGCGGCGAGTTCGGCCGGGGCAATGACCGCGAGCAGCGCGCCCTGGGCCACCGAATCTCCCTCCCGCACCAGCAGCTCTCCGACCTGCCCCGCGATCTGCGGTGCCACCACCACCTCGTCCGTCGTGACGATCCCGGTGAGTGTCACCGTCCCCGAGGTGGCCCGGGTGAGGGCGTACGCGATACCGCCGAGCACCAGCACGAGCGCGATGATCACCGGCACCCGCCGGCGTCGCACCGGCGCCGGCTCGGCGGCGGGCTCGGTCACGTGCTCGCTCCGGCGGTCACGCGCGCCGGCCCGACGGTTGGTCCGGCGACCAGCAGGGCCTCCAGCGCGGTGCGGTCGAGGGTCTCCTGGGCGAGCAGCGCGCCGGCCACCGCGTGCAGGCTGTGGAGATTCCCTTGCAGGATCCCCCGGGCGCGCTCCAGTGCGTCGGCCAGCAACCGATGAACCTCCGTGTCGATCAGTTCCGCGGTTCGCTCCGACACCCGCGTGCCGTATCCGGCCTCCGGGATCAGCGGAGTGACCTGATGCGGGCGATCCAATGTCACCGGTCCCACCGCCTCGCTCATGCCAAATTCGGTAACCATGCGACGCGCCAGCTCCGTGGCCTGGGCAAAGTCCTGCGATGAACCGCTGGTGATGCCGCCCGGCCCGAAGATGATCTCCTCCGCGGCTCGCCCTCCCTGCGCCACCGCGAGCCGGCCGACCAGGTAGTCTCGGCTGTAGGTGCGCCGGTCCTCGGCCGGAAGGGCGAACGTAATGCCCAACGCCTGGCCGCGGGGAACGATCGACACCTTCTGCACTGGATCGAGACCGGGGATCAGCAGGTTCACCAGCGCGTGCCCCGCTTCGTGATACGCCGTCTGCCGACGTTCGAATTCCGTGAGCACCAGACTGCGACGTTCAATCCCCAAGGCCACCTTGTCTCTGGCATCCTCAAGATCCGACTGCTCGATCCGGGTCTTCTCGCGCCGGGCGGCGAGCAGCGCGGCCTCATTGACGATGTTGGCGAGATCGGCCCCCGACATCCCGGGAGTCCCCCGTGCCAGCACCGCCAGATCCACCCCGTCAGCGAGCGCCACTTTGCGTGCGTGCATCTGGAGGATCAGCTCCCGGCCCTTTACATCGGGCAGGTCGACGACGATCCGCCGGTCGAAGCGGCCCGGGCGGAGCAGCGCCGGGTCCAGCACGTCCGGCCGGTTGGTGGCAGCAAGGAGAATGACGCCCTCATTCGGCTCGAAGCCGTCCATTTCGGCCAGCAGTTGATTGAGGGTCTGCTCCCGCTCCTCGTGGCCTCCGGTGATCGCCACCCCGCGCACCCGTCCGACTGCGTCCAGCTCATCGATGAAGATGATGCACGGAGCGCAGCTCTTGCCCTGTGCGAACAGATCGCGCACGCGGGCGGCGCCCACGCCGACGAACAGCTCCACGAAGTCCGAGGCGGAAATCGACAGGAAGGGACGCCCCGCCTCTCCAGCGGTCGCTCGGGCCAGCAGTGTCTTCCCCGTCCCCGGCGGGCCGACGAGGAGCACGCCCTTCGGCAGACGCCCACCGAGTCGCTGGAATCGCTCCGGCGCCTTGAGGAACGCAATGATTTCCTGCAGCTCGGCTTTCGCTTCGGCCACGTTCGCGACATCCGCGAAGGTGACCTGCGGGCGTTCAGGGGAGATCGTGGCGGTCCGGGCACGCCCGAAGGCCATGGCCTGCGCGCCGGTCCGCCGCAGCTGGCGCAGGGCAAACAGCCAGAAGGCGCCGATGATTAACCATGGGAGCAGCGCCAGCAGCGCTCCCCCCCACGGCGAGGCGGCCGGCTTGGCGTCGACCGGCACTCCCTTCTGCTCGAGACGGGTGATCAGAGGGGCCGGATCGCTGTATGGCAGGAGGGTCTGGAAGTCCGTCACCCGCTGGCCCTGGATGGTCACTGGGTTGGTAAAGCTTCCGCCGAGCAGGTGACTCTCCGGCGTGATCGTGGCCCGGGCGACGTTTCCGGCATCCAACTGCACTACGAAATCCGAGTACGGGACGCTGGGCGCCTCGGACCGCGCCAGCGGGCATTGCCAAACCAGGAGGAGCGTGGCCAGCGGAAGGAGCCACAGCAATGCCCGCAGAGGGGAACGGTCACGTCTCGCGTTCCTCCCCGGGGTTGCCGCCGTGCCCATGTGTACCTCCGAATGGTTCGATCCCCATTCTCACCCGATCGCCATGAGCCGCTCGTGAAGCGACGATGAGAACCGCAAGGCGCCTGGTGGATGGTCGATCCGGTTCCCCCACGGGGGGGGCAAAATCAGTAGCGAATCGCGCCTCGAAGGCCGAGGACTCGCGCCGGGCCCCGGTCGCGGTTGTACCCGGGATTGGCGATGAGTTGCAGATCCGGACTCAGCTGCAACAGGCGCCAGCAGTCTAGTCGGTAATACACTTCGACGATGCGCTCCAATCCGTAGTCGAGCCTGCCATCCCCGAGCAGGAACCCGGACCCTCCCAGCGCCAGATAGTCGCGATGGTCGGCGGACAGACCGTGGAGGACAAGGGCCACGCCGAACCGGTCATCATGGCGGCGCCAGCGACGGCCGGTGAGTTGTATCCCCGCGCTCACCTCCCGGTCCACCTCGGTGAACGCGAACGATTCGGTCTTCCCGTCGTTCCATCCGGCCCGAAGGAATGCTCCGGTCTCACCGCTGTCGGCGAGCGGCTGCTCCAGATTGAGGCCGATGCCGTACTTGGACCTCCCCGGTCGGTCGTCGGCCGCAATGTCGGGCGACGCGCCTGGCGGCGCGTTGGCAATCGCCTCACGATAGATCCCCATACGGGCCGCGTTGTGGTATCCGAGAATCCTGACGACCGTCCCGCCGGCGCCGGGTCGCAGCTCCAGCTCGACATTGTCCCCACGAGCTCGGCGGATATCGGTGTCAAACTGGTTCCCGTTGGCCTCGGTCGGCATCAGGAAGGAGCCGGCCCGAAACGTCCACACCGGATGGGACCATTGGACCACCAGGCCGTAGGTGTAACCCCGGGTGTCCGCCGCGAAATCCCAGGCGGTGTTCTGGAAGAGACCCCAATCGAGGAATTGCTGGCGGGTGCTGTTGGCGTAGCGGTTCAGATCGAAGAAGTCGCTTGCGGCGAGCTTGCCGCCCGCCAGGTCGATCCGATTCGCCGGCCGCCATCCCGGAAACTGGTCCGCACCCCGCTCCACCGGCTCCGAGTCCCGGCCCAGCGGGATGGAATACTGCAGAAACAGGCGGGCGACATACGGTCCGCGGCTCAGGTCGGCGGTGCCTTGGCGGATCACGTCCCCATTGGTGATGCCCCCGAGACCCACGGCATGGCCGATTCCTTCCCCCCGCGCCATCTCGACGTCGAGGTAGGCATGCAGCCCGCCGCCGAACCCGGCGCCGAGATACACGCCATAGGTATCGGTCATCTCCTGGTCTCCGGTCGCCACCAGACTGTGGCTCCCCGAGTAGGGGCTGTGAAAGCTGGTCAGGGCCTGACCGATGAACGTCGCCTGGGCGGCTAGCAGATGGGGTGCCCAGTCCGGCCAACTCGCCTGCGCCCCCGCCGGAGCGGACACCACGAGCGCGAGCAGGCTCGCGATGGTGGCGCCCCGGCGGAAATGTTTCCCCCGAGCGCCGCCCTCAGAGCCAGGCGCCATAGCGGTGGATGTACCAGGTCTTCACCACCTGGGTGAGAGCGCCGTAGCCGACTAGGGTGAGCAGCAGCCAGCCGAAGTAGCTCTCCGGCAGAGGGACCAGCCCGACGTGCTGACCCAGGTGCGAGAAGGGGAGAAAGATTCCCACCAGCATGATGGCCCCGGTCAGCCCGAGCACCGGGGCGGAGGCGCGGCTCTGCACGAAGGGGATCTTCGCCGTCCGGATCATGTGCACGATCAGCGTCTGGGAAAGCAGCCCCTCGATGAACCAGCCACTCTGGAAGAGCGGCGCCCGCCCCGGGCTGTTGGCGCCGAAGACGTACCACATCAGGAGGAACGTGGTCACATCGAAGACCGAGCTGATCGGTCCGATGAACACCATGAATCGGCCGATGTCATCCGCCCGCCACTGGCGGGGAATGCGGAGGTACTCGGGGTCCATGTCGTCAAAGGGGATCGAGGTCTGCGAGATGTCGTACAGCAGGTTCTGGATGAGCAGCTGAATCGGAAGCATCGGCAGGAACGGCAGGAAGGCGCTCGCGATGAGCACGCTGAAGACGTTCCCGAAGTTCGAGCTGGCCGTCATCTTGATGTACTTGATGATATTGCCGAAGGTCTTCCGTCCCTCGATGACCCCTTCCTCGAGCACTAGCAGGCTTTTCTCGAGCAGAATGATGTCGGCGGATTCCTTCGCGATGTCCACCGCGGAATCGACCGACACACCCACGTCGGCCTCCCGGAGCGCCGAGGCGTCGTTGATCCCATCACCCAGAAATCCCACCACGTGTCCCCGCTGCCGCAACGCCCGCACCACGCGGGCCTTCTGCATCGGGGCCAGCTTGGCAAACACCGTGGTCCGGTCGGCAAGCTCACCGAGCTCCACGTCCTCCAGGCGTTCCACCTCCTGTCCCAGCACGATGCGCCCCGGCTCGAGACCTACTTGGTGACAGACCGTCCGAGTGATGATCTCGTTGTCGCCGGTGAGAATCTTCACCGTCACACCGTGAATCCGGAGTGCCTCCAGCGCCGGGTGCGCGGTCTCCTTCGGAGGGTCCAGAAAGCCGATGAAGCCCGCGAGGACCAGGTCCGATTCGTCCGCGAGCGTATACGCCCGCTCGGTGGCGGGGAACTCCCGATAGGCGACCGCCACCACCCGGAGCCCGTCCTCGTTCAGCTCGCGGCTCACCTCCAGCGCCACCTCGCGTCCCTGCCCGGTGAGCGGCCGGACGGTATCGACATCCTTCGCCGCGCTGCAGACCGCCAGGATTTCCTCGACGGCGCCCTTGCAGATGAGCAGATGCACCGCGTGCTCCCGCTCCACCACCACCGACATGCGCCGGCGCGAGAAATCCCACGGGATCTCGTCGATCTTGCGGTAATCCCGGTCGATGTGCAGCAGGTTCTTGAGCTCGCCATGCTCCAGTACTGCGACATCGAGCAGGTTCTTGAGTCCTGTCTGATAGGTGCTGTTGAGATAGGCGAGGGCCAGGACGCTATCGTCCTCCTCCCCGACCACGTTCAGGTGCCGCTCCAGCACGATCCGGTCCTGGGTCAGGGTACCGGTCTTGTCGGTGCACAGCACGTCCATCGCGCCGAAATTCTGGATCGAGTTGAGCCGCTTGACGATCGTCTTGTGCTTCGCCATCACCACCGCGCCCTTGGCCAGGTTGGCGGTCACGATCATCGGCAGCATTTCCGGGGTAAGCCCCACGGCTACAGCGATACCGAAGAGGAACGCCTCCAGCCAGTCGTGCTTGGTGAAGCCGTTGATCAGCATCACCACCGGCACCATCACCAGCATGAACCGGATCAGCAGCCAGCTCACGCTGTTCACCCCCTGGTCGAAGGAGGTGAGCGGACGCCGGCCGAGGATGCCGCTCGCCATCGAGCCGAAGTAGGACCGGTTGCCGGTAGCGGCCACCACCGCCATGGCGCTGCCGCTCACCACGCTGGTTCCCATGAAGCAGATGGTGGGCAGCTCCGGAACTGGAATGTCCGCGGGCGCCGATCCGCCAGCGCCCGCCACCGAAGGCGCCACGGCGTACTTCTCGACGGGGAGGGATTCCCCGGTGAGCGCCCCCTGGCTCACGAACAGATCTTTGGCCGAAAGCAGCCGGACGTCCGCTGGGATCATGTCGCCGGCGGACAGGTGGACGATGTCTCCGGGGACGATCTCCTCGATCGGCAGCTCCCGTCGCTCGCTGCCCGGGCGAAGCTCTCCTTCGTCATCCACCGCGCGCCGCTCGACCGTCGCGCGGGTCTTGACGATCGCCTGCAGGGCCAGCGCTGCCCGGTTGGATCGATATTCCTGCGCAAATCGCAGAATGGCGCTCAGCGTCACCATGACGCTGATGACAATGACCGCCTTGGCATCGCCGGTGAGATAGGAGACCAGGCCGAGCGAGGCGAGCACCCCGATGAACGGATTCCAGAAGGCGTGCAGCAGCTGCGCGTACCAGGCCGGCGGCCGCTCGTGCGCCACCTCGTTGAGCCCGTGCTCGGCGCGGCGCTCCTCGACGGCTTCCGGGGTCAGCCCCTCACGGGTTCCGCCCAGCTGGGCGAGCGCCTGGTCCGGGCTCTCGAGCGCAAGCCGCGCGAGCGGATCATTCGCGCCGGTGGCCGGCTTCCGGCTAAGCACCGGGATGGTCATGGCTCGGTCCCTCGCGTCTGGTGCGCTGCTTTCATGATGATCCCCCTTCCCACGTCAGCGATGGGGTCGGACCGGCGCCATCCCCGTCAGGGGAGACGGCCGGGGCCGGAGATTCGCGATGGTCCCTTCGGAGGCGCGGGGCGCGGCGGCCGATCAGCGGCAGCCACCACGTTTGCGGATGGAGGAACGGGGGAAGAAGCAGAGGAGGGCAACTGCTGCGCTAATTACTCGCTCAACGCACCTCCTGGTCCTCCCATGGCCACCCGATCGCACGGGCCGCCATCCGATGGGATCGGTCTACTACCGTCGGATTCCATGGGGTATCTCCTGGACGGCCGGAAGGACCGCTAAGAAGGCATCAAGACCGGTAACACCCACGCGCCGCCGCAGAACGCTCAGCACCGCGCGACGACGCGCGGCAAGGTAGAGATGTCCGCCGAGCCGGTCAAGAGCCAGATTGGCGTCCGCGAACGGTCCGGGAACTCCCCGCGTCGTCGCGGGAGGTGAAGCCAGCCGCGGGGACAAAGTGAACGCCCCGTACTCCGGTCACGAGTCGGGGCGTCACGATCGAGTCACAGTGCGGTTCTGGTTACGCCGAATCCCCCTCGGCCGAGCGGTCCCACCGCCGGTAGACCATCAGGGCGATTCCGGAACACACGACGAATGACGGTAGCACCAGAATCGCCATCCCGCCCAGCATGGCCTGCATGAACTTGGCCATGGTGTCCACTCCGATCACGCCGGCACACCACCATTGCCAGGTCATGGCGGTCTACCGAGAACCGGAGCGGACCGCCGGGGAACCGGTCATGGCCCGTGGGGACTCAGGATGATCATCCGCGCCGCATCGCGCCACACATGGTTGAGCATGAGCAGCACGAATACCAGAGCGGGAATGAGCGACCAGAAGAGCAGCCGCCGCTCATACCGAAGATGCATGAAGTACATGAGGGCAATGGCGGCCTCGATCACCGCGAGCACCAGCAGCGCGGCGAGCAGGCTTCCCTCCGACAGGCCGCCGTAGGTGAGCGCCACCTCGGCGGCGACGATTACCAGCAGTCCCAGCCAGACGCCGACGTAGAGCTTCATCCCGGGCGCCGCAGGCGATGCCGTGGCTGTCATGTCGACCCTTTCCCCGAGCGCAGTTAGCGGGCGTTCATGAGGTACACCAGCGGGAACACGAACATCCAGACCAGGTCCACGAAGTGCCAGTATAGCCCCGTCGTCTCGATATGGGCGGGGGTGAGGCGCCCCCGCTTGAACATGAGCGCCACGACCGTCATCGCGACCACACCGCCGATGACGTGCAGAAGGTGCAGACCGGTGATCCCGAAGAACGACGCCCCGAAGAGGACCGAGCCCCCCTCAGGGTTCGCGGAGGGGCTCCACCCCTCGGCGAACATCTTGAACCATTCCCGGAGGTGCAGGGCCGCGAACACCACGCCGAGGCCGATCGTGGCGCCCAGCCACCTCCCCGTGGCCTCACGTTGTCCCGCCTTGGCCGCCCCGACGGCGCCGAGCATTGTGAGGCTGCTGGTGAGCAGCACGAACGTCATGACGATGCCGTTGATGATCGTCGGCGCGAAGGTGAAGGGCCGGGTCCAGTTCGGGCTCCCCGCCCGGAGGTACCCGTAGCCGAACAGCAGTGCGCCGAAGGTCGCGGCATCGGCAATGATGAACAGCCACATCACCAGCTTCTTCGACTCGATGCCATAGGGAGACTCCTCGATCATGGCACCGTGGCCCATCGCCAGGGACATCTGGGAATCGCTCACATCGCCTCCAGTAGCCTGATCACAGCCGCGTGACAAGAACGAGGAGCAGGTATAGCCACAAGGCATCCATGAAATGCCAGTACAGCGCGGTGGCCCCCAGCGGGCCCTCCTGGGGCCCCGCCCCGGGACGCCCCAGCCGGTTCACCATATAGGTGAGCGCTACGATACCGCCCAGCAGGTGCACCGCATGCAGTGCGGTGAGCACGTAGAAGAAGGCACTGTTCGGATTGCTGGCCAGAAAGAGCCCCTGCGCCGCCAACCCACGCCAGGCCACCACCTGCCCGGCGACAAACAAGAGCCCGAGTCCGAGGGTCAGATACAGCCAACCGATCCCCTGTGGGGGAGCGTCGGGCCGGATGCTCACGTCGCTTGCGGCCTGTACCCAGCTCCACCGGAGCCGGGAGGTGCCCAGCCACAAGGTTCCGCTGCTCGCGAGGAGCACCAGCGTGTTGAAATAGAGGAGCGGGGGTATCTGCAGATGCTGCCAATCGGCCCCGGCCCCTTGCCGCACCACCAGCGCGCTGGTGTAGGCCGCGAACGACATGGTGATCGCCGCGATGCCAATCCATACGCCGGTGCGGGCGGGCGAAACCGGACTGCGCATCTTGAGGGTACTCACCTCAGCTCTCCGAGCCTGGGGCAGTTTGCATGGCGTAGCCCGTGGGGCCGGCCGAGGGACCGTATTCGTTCGGGCCGCGGTATACGACCGGGTGCTTCCCTCCGAAATTGTCGAACGGCGGTGGGGAGCTGGTACTCCACTCCAGCGAAGTGGCCTCCCAGGGGTTCGCCGGCGCGGGCGCCCCGCGGAAGCGACTCCGGAACAGATTGTACAGGAAGATGAGCTGCACCGCCCCGGTGAAGAGTGCCGCGTAGGTGATGAAGCGATGCAGGGGCAATCCGCTCTTCATGTACTCGTCGGTGAACGCGGCATAGCGGCGGACGTTCCCGGCCAGGCCGAGATAGTGCATCGGCATGAAGATGCAGTACACCCCGATCAGCGTCAGGATGAAGTGAATCTTGCCGAGCCTCTCGTCCATCATCCGGCCGTACATCTTGGGGAACCAGAAGTAGGTTCCCGCCATGATCCCGAACATCGC
>DASPUE010000365.1:0-2572 GCA_035623055.1 Gemmatimonadales bacterium | reverse complement strand
GAGGCGATTTCGCTCGGCACCCTGGCCCGAAAGGTCGCGGACTATTTCCGGCCTCGACTCCCCACCCGCGTGAACCAGATCGAGATCCGGGTAGAGGCTAATGGTGAAGGTCCCACGGTGCTGGGAGACCCCATTCTGCTCGAGTGGGCGCTGGAGTCGCTGATCAAGAATGCGATCGACGCCCTGCAGGGCCGGGAAGGGTCCATCACCCTGCGGGTCGGCGCGGAACCAGGAGCCGCGACCATCCGGGTCTCCGACGATGGCCCCGGGATCCCCGGAGAGATTCGCCGCAAGATCTTCGAGCCCGGCCTGACGACGAAATCCAGCGGCTGGGGGATTGGGCTCGCCTTGTCACGGCGCGTCGTGGAGGACAGCCATGGCGGCGAATTGGTGTTGGAGCAGAGCGAGCCGGGCGCGACCTTCCTGATCAGGATTCCCACCCATGAGCGGTGAGCGCCCGGCCCTGATCGGCCTCGACAACCTCAATCCCGCGCAGCGGGAGGCGGTCGAGCACGTGCACGGCCCATTGCTCGTGGTCGCCGGCGCGGGCTCCGGAAAGACGCGGGTGCTCACCACCCGGATCGCTCGGTTGATCGACCAGGCGGGTGTGCCACCCAGCCGCATCTTCGCCGTGACCTTCACCAACAAGGCCGCGGGGGAAATGAAGGACCGGGTCGGAATCCTCCTGGGCCAGGATCCATCGGGTCTGTGGATCGGGACCTTCCACTCGCTCTCCGCGCGGCTGCTCCGCCGGGAGGCGGAGGCGTTAGGCTTCACCCGCCAGTTCACGATCTACGATGAGGACGACCGGCTGTCGCTCATCAAGCGACTCATGGAGCAGCAGGGGCACTCGGCCAAGTTGTTCCCGCCGCGGCTCATTCAATCGCTGATCTCGGCGGCGAAGAACCGGATGCAGGGGCCGGACCAGCTGGCGGCGACCTCGCCGTTCGATCGCCCGGCACAGGTCGCGGCTGATGTCTTCCGGGCCCTCGGTCCGGCCTTGAAGAGCCAGAACGCGATGGACTTCGACGACCTGATGCTGCATCCGCTCGCCCTGTTCGGGGAGCGGCCGGATCGACTCCGGTACTATCAGGAACGGTTCGCCTTTCTCCTGGTGGACGAGTTCCAGGATACTAACGCGGCCCAGTACCAGCTCGTTAAGCTCCTCGGCAATCACGGCAACGTCTGTGCGGTCGGCGATGACGATCAGTCCATCTACAGCTGGCGCGGCGCCGATGTCCGGAACATGCAATCGTTCCTGCACGACTTTCCCGGGTGCCAGGTGGTTCGCCTCGAGGACAACTATCGGTCGACCCAGGTGGTGCTCGATGCGGCCAACGCGGTCATCGCCGAGAACAAGGGGCGCATCGGCAAGACGCTGCGGACCCGCCGTCAGGGGGGCGAGGCCGTCACCGTGCTGGCCGCGGCGGACGAGCGGGACGAGGCCGAGTGGATCGTCAAGGAGTTCCGCACCCGGAGCGCCAAGGGGGACTGGGAGTACCGGGAGATGGCGGTGCTGTACCGGACCAACGCCCAGTCTCGCGCCATGGAGGAGGCCTTCCGCCGGGCCGGGGTTCCGTACCGCATCGTCGGCGCGACCAGTTTCTACGACCGCCGGGAGGTGAAGGACCTGCTGGCCTATCTCCGGCTCATCGCCAATCCATCGGATGACGAGGCATTTCTGCGGGCCAGCGGCGTGCCCAAGCGGGGCCTGGGCGAATCGAGTCTGGCGCAACTGCAGGAGACCGCCGCCGGCTGGGGCAAGAGCCTGCTCGAGGCCTCGCGGGCGGCGGAGATGATTCAGGGGCTCCGGCCCAACGTGCGGGAGGCGTTCCGGAAATTTGCCGGGCTCATCGACGAGGTCCGGGAGCTGTCCGGCAGCTGGCCGCCGGCCCAGATTCTGGAGCAGCTGATCCAGGCGGTCGACTACGAGCAGGTGCTGACCGCCGAAGGGCCGGAGGGCGTGGAACGGTGGGAGAACATCCGCGAACTGGTGGCGAGCGCCGCGGAGTGGTCGGAGGTGGTCGAGCCGGACGGAGAGGACCCGGGAACGCCGCTCGAGCGCTTCCTCGCCGAAGCCGCGCTGCTCTCGGCGAATGACGCGATTCAGGGAACCACGGAAGGCGTGACCCTGATGACGCTGCACACCGCCAAGGGCCTCGAGTGGCCAGTGGTGGCGCTCACCGGTCTCGAGGATGGGCTGTTCCCCCTCCTCCGAGCCGAGGAACAGGAGAACGGACTCGAAGAGGAGCGCCGGCTCTGCTACGTTGGTATTACCCGGGCGAAGGACAAGCTCTACATGAGTTGGGCGCGGGCGCGGCGGCGGGGCGGCGAGCTCAGGCCCGGCCGGCGTTCCCGCTTTCTCGACGCCTTGCCCCCGGGGGTGATCGACGAGAAGCGCACCAGCAGCATGTGGGCCCCCGACTGGGGCGGCTCGGCGGCCCGTCGCCTTGGGGAGGCGGGCGGCGGCGGGCGGCGCACCCACTTTTTCGACGAGGACGTCGAGCCGTCCGGCAGGCGTTCCGCCGAGCTGCCCGACGAGGTCTCGCAGGACAGTCCGCGCTACGTGAAA
>DASPUE010000364.1:0-3814 GCA_035623055.1 Gemmatimonadales bacterium | reverse complement strand
CGTGCGTCGCTCGCCGATGGTGGCACTCACGCTCGCCGCGGGCCTGTTGGCCCCGGCCGCGCTGACGTCCCAGACCCTTCCCGCGCGCCCGGTCCCCTTCGAGGAACCGGTGCGTGGTGGCAATTGGAAGGACGGGGAACTCATCCTCGGCAAAACCACCCTCGCCGGAGCGCGCCGGATGCTGGCGCCGTCGGCGGGTCCGGAGAGCACCCATCGGATTCCCGACGAACGCGCCTGGGACATCGGCGGCGTCACCCTTCGTCCCCGGTGGGAGTACGACCCCGGTCCGGAATACTTCCAGCTCTTCTTCGACGACAACGAGCGGCTGATCTTCGCATTGGACCGTGCACCGCACCGATCGGTGGACCGCACCGAATTCCTCAGCCATTACCCGCGCGCGCTCCGGGCCCAGCAGTCAGGGAGCTTCGACCAGTATCAGGTGGATGCCCAGCCCTGCGTGACCCTGACGGCACTGGTGGATCGGGCCAAGGACCAGGTTACCCAGTTCGGTTACGCCTGGACCTGTCGGACCCGACCTGTGACCCCGGCGGGAGACGTCCCCGGAAGCCGCTAGTCGGTTCGGCCCTTCGCCTCGACCGCAGTTCTTCCCCCAGTCCCCACCCAACGCCGCATCTTGCTGGCCGGTAGTTCGTAGGGCACGGCCTCCCGCCACGGTTGACGGCCGGCGGCCTCGGGGTCATACTGCCCCAGAGAGCCACAAGTCGGGGGGCACCGAGCAGTGTAGGTGGCTCTTTCGAACTCCGATCATCGCCTTGTGCCAAGTTGTCCAAGCCTCTACCTTGTAAGGTCTTAGTCCCGCAGGCCAAAGCTCCCTTGTACCAGGAATGAGGTCCCGTGGATACCCAGACGCTTCAGAACATTCAACTCTTCGACAAGTGCCGGGGCTTCACCAAGGCACGCGAAGTTCAGGCGGCGGGGCTCTATCCGTATTTCAAGCCGATCTCGGATTCCGAGGACACGGCTGTCGTCATTGAAGGTCAGAAGCGGATCATGCTGGGGTCCAACAACTACCTTGGACTGACCCACCATCCCAAAGTGCTCGAAGCGGCCAGCCGGGCGCTCAGTCGCTACGGGTCGGGCTGCACCGGCAGTCGTTTCCTCAACGGCACCCTCGATCTGCACGGCCAGCTGGAAACGGCGCTGGCGGAATTCCTCGGCAAGGAAGACTGCCTGGTCTTTTCGACCGGGTACCAGGCGAATCTTGGCCTCATCTCGGGGCTCATCGGCCGCGGGGAGCTGGTCTACCTCGACAAGCTCGATCACGCCTCGATCGTTGACGGCGCGAAGATGTCTTACGGTGACACTCTCCGGTTCAATCACGGGGACCTCGCCGGCCTCGATCGGATGATCGAGCGTACCCGGAACGCCCGGGGCGCCATGATCGTCGTGGACGGGGTCTATTCGATGGAAGGGGACATCGCGAACGTCCCCGAGCTGGTGCGCATCGCCCGGAAGTACGGTATCGCCCTTGCGCTCGACGACGCCCATTCCATCGGCGTCCTGGGCCCCAAGGGCGACGGTACCGCCGCGCACTTCGGCATGACCGATGAGGTGGACCTGATCGCCGGCACGTTCTCGAAGTCGCTCGCCTCGATCGGCGGGTTCGTGGCCGGCTCCGAGAGCGTGATTCACTTCCTCAAGCATCACAGCCGCCCCCTCATCTTCACCGCCTCGCTGCCGCCCGCCAACACCGCCGGCGTGCTGGCGGCGCTGGAGGTACTCAAGGCCGAGCCTGGCCGGCGGGACTCCCTCTGGCTGAACACCCGCCGCCTCCAGCAAGGGATGCGATCCCTCGGCTACAACATCGGCGAAACCGAGACCCCGATCGTGCCGGTGCTGATCGGCCCGATGGAGACCACCTTCGTCTTCTGGCGGAAGCTGTTCGACGCCGGAGTCTTCACCAATCCGGTCATGCCTCCGGCGGTGCCCGCCTCGCAGTGCCGCCTGCGGACCAGCCTGATGGCCACGCATTCCTTCGAGCAGATCGACTTCTGCCTCGAGCAGTTCGCCCGCATTGGCAAGGACCTGGGGGTCATCTGACCGCAGCCGTGACGGTCCGGCCCGTACAGGGCCGGGCCGACCTTGAACGCTTCGTCGCCTTTCCGTACCAACACCACGCGCGGGACCCGTACTGGGTCCCGCCGTTGCGTATGGACGTGCGGACCCTCCTGAACCGGCAGAAGAACCCCTTCTTCGAGCACGCCGACGCGGAGTATTTCCTCGCCGAGCAGGCGGGCCATGTAGTGGGGCGGATCGCCGCCATCAGCAACCGCCTGCATAACGAGACCCATCACGACCGGGTCGGGTTCTTCGGCTTCTTCGAATCAATCTACGATCAGGCCGTCGCCGATGCCCTCTTCGGCGCCGCCCATGCCTGGCTCGCCGCCCGCGGGCACGATGTCATGCGGGGCCCAGCCTCCTTCTCCACGAATGACGAGTGTGGCCTGCTGATCAAGGGATACGATACCCAGCCCACCCTCATGATGCCTCACAATCCGCCCTACTACGAGCGGCTGATCGAAGGTGCCGGCTTCCGGAAGGCCAAAGATCTGCTGGTGTACCGCGGCGGCTGGATGGCCGACTACATCCCCGTCCCCGATCGGTTGGCCCGCGGCACCGAGATGCTCCGCAAACGCCTCGGGGTCAACATCCGCTCCATGAACATGGCGGACTTCACGGCCGAGGTGGACCGGATCAAGGTTCTTTACAACAAGTGCTGGGAGAAGAACTGGGGCTTCATCCCGATGACCGATCACGAGATCGATCATCTCGCCCAGCAGTTCAAGCCGGTGGCGATTCCCGATCTGGTTCCATTCGCGGAAAAAGACGGGGAGATCGTAGGCTTCGGACTCGCGCTTCCCGACCTCAACGAAGTCTTTGCCCGGCATCGCTCTGGCCGCCTCACCCCGGCTCTCCTCGCGGACCTCCTCCTCTCCCTCAAGCTCAAGCGTGTCCGCCGCGTCCGCATCCTGCTCCTCGGCGTCATCCCCGAGCTGCGCGGCAAGGGTGTCGACGCGATGCTCTATCACTGGATCTGGACCCGTGCCGCGGGCTATCGGATCTACTGGGGGGAGGCCGGCTGGATCCTGGAAGACAACGTCGCGATGAACGCCGGTCTCGAGAAGATGGAGTTCACCGTCTACAAGACCTACCGCCTCTACGATCGCAAGGTATGAAGGCGCTGGTCACCGGTGCGACGGGTTTCGTCGGGGCACACCTCGCCGAAGCCCTGGTTCATCGAGGAATCGAAGTCACCGCCCTGGTTCGCTCCCCCGCGAAGGCCGCCCGCCTCACTGAACTCGGCATCAAGCAGGTCCCCGGCGACCTCCAGGATCTTGGCGCCCTGGGACGGGCCGTCGAAGGCCAGGACGTCATCTTTCATGTTGCCGGTGTAGTCGCGGCTCGGGATGAGGCCGGGTTCCTGCGTGGCAACCGCGAGGGAACCGCCAACCTGCTCGCCGCCGCACACGCGGCGGGACGAGCCCGGTTCATTCTCGTTTCATCGATGGCCGCGGCGGGGCCTTCGGCCCTGGGGCGCCCACTAAGAGGATCGGAGCCGCCCGCTCCGGTGACATCCTACGGCCGGAGCAAACTCGCCAGCGAACGACTGGTCATGGAAGGCAGCCTGCCCTGGACCATCCTCCGCCCCCCGATGGTCTATGGACCGGGCGATCGTGAAGTGCTCAAGGTGTTCCAGATCTCGCGGGCCGGGATCGTGCCGGTCTTCGGCTCCGGTGGCCAGGAGCTCTCGGCGGTCTACGCCGCCGATCTCGCCGAGGCGCTGATCGCCACC
>DASPUE010000363.1:0-2043 GCA_035623055.1 Gemmatimonadales bacterium | reverse complement strand
GCTGTTCGCTCCGCGGCGGCTTCCAACTGGCGGGCCATGGCGCTCACGACGGTCTCGTCTCCGACCGCGCTCACCCAGATCGTGAGGCCCCCATCGGCGAGGATGGCTCCGGCAACCACCTTGTCGCCTACCGCGACCGGGACTGGCTCGGCCTCTCCCGTGAGGAGGCTCATGCGCAGGAGACCGCTCCCGGCGACGATCACGCCGTCGGCCGCCAGTTCCTCTCCGCTCCCCACGTCGATCAGGTCCCCCGGGGCCAATTCGCTTGCCGGAATCGTCTCGACCGTCGAGCCCCGAGCACGCCGCACCGTGCGCGGGACCGCCGCGGCGAGGGCCGTGGCAGCCTCCGTGGCCCGCCGCCGCTCGCGGGACTCGAGGAGCCTTCCCACCAGGAGCAGCGCCACCAGCATCGTCAGGCTGTCGAGGTAGGAGTCCTTTCCGAGGACGGTTGCCACCAGTCCGTGTGCGTACAGGATGGCCACGCCGAGCGCGATCGGGACATCGATGTGGGGAACCCGGTGCCGAATGCCGGCCCAGGCTCCCGCGAAGAACGGTGAGGCACACCAGAGCGCCACCGGAGTCGCGACCACCAGCGCCGTCCACCGGAACAGGGCGGCGAACCTGGGGTCCATCGCCCCGTACCACCAACCGGCATAGAGCCCCTCGTAGAGGCCCATAATGGCGAGCGCCGAGATCCCGGCGAACCCCATGCGCAGCATCAGGCCACGATCGGGACGACGCTCCACACCGAGCGGCCGCGGCCGATATCCGAGCGCGGCGATCCGGCCGGCGAGGGCGGGTAGGTCGGTCTCCCCCGGCCGCCACCGCAGCGTTGCCCGACCGGTCGCATAGCTCACGCTGGCGCGCTCGACCCCAGGGGTGCGTTGCAGCACCTTTTCGGTGACCCAGACACAGGAGGCGCAGCGCAGTCCATCCACCGCGAGGCGCACTTCGGCGCAGCCGTCGGCACCGGTGCTGACCGGCACCGCGCTCCAGTGTCCGGGTGCTTCGCCTTGAGGTCGGGGCGCGAATTCCCGGCGTTCCGCGTAGTACCGTTCGAGGCCGGCCCCGAGGATGATCGCCGCGGCCATCTCGCAGCCATGGCAACAGAATGTGTCGTCGCTGCCCTCGACCGGGGTTCCGCAATGCGGACACCGGGCCGGGCGGCCCGGCCGAGGGGCCGGAGGAGGAGGACTACCGGGGCTCGGTGTCGTAGGAGGAGACAACGGTATCGGCTCCATGGATCGCGACATAGACGAAATAGGCGTTCACGATCGCGACGAGGAGCAGACCGAGCGCGATGGCCAGTGGCCAGCGGCGCCCCGCGCGACTACTTGCTGTCGGTACCAATGCGTCCCTCCGTCTTGAAGGTGGCGGGGAGTTCCACGTCGTGACCCGGCGACGTCACGTGCACCTCCAGCGGAATCGTCCGGGGTAGCTCCGGGCTGGCCTTCATTCGGATGATCATCGGCACCGTACGACTTTCGGTACTGCCGAGCTGCAGGTCCTGCACGCTGACGTCCTCGCTCGGCACGCCCTCGACCCGCACGTGGAAGGGGACTGGTGCCGCGGAGGGCAGCTTGTTGGTGACCCGGAGCAGGTAGGTGTTCCGGACATAGCCATCCCCGTCCAGGACGAACAGGGAGCCAGGTGCACGCTGTACCGCGGCATCGAACGGAGCCCGAGCCATCAGCAGCACGACGCCAGCTGCGGCGATGCCGGTGAGGAGACCGGCGTAGATCACCGTCCGGGGCCGTACCCGCCGCTGGTGCCCCGTGGCCGACTCCGCCGCAGAGCCCCAGGTGATAAGCGAGGTATGGCCCAGCTTCTCCATTACGATGTCGCACGCATCGATGCAGCGGGCGCACGCGATGCACTCGAGCTGAAATCCGTCGCGGATGTCGATCCCCTGGGGGCAGACGAAGACGCACTTGTTGCACTCGATGCAGCGTCCCGTCTCCTTGGCAGCCTCCCCGCCACGCGGCTCCCCGCGCGTGAGATCGTACTGGACCAGCAGGGTCTCCGCATCGGTCAAAGCGCTCT
>DASPUE010000362.1:0-3891 GCA_035623055.1 Gemmatimonadales bacterium | reverse complement strand
GACGCGGCGGTGGCCGTGGGCTTCGCGCTCGCGGTGGTGCACCCCGAAGCGGGCAATATCGGTGGCGGTGGCTTCATGGTGATCCGGCTCGGCGACGGAGCCGTCAACGCGCTCGACTACCGGGAAACGGCGCCTGGTCGGGCCACCCATGACATGTATCTCAACCGGCAGGGGGAACCGACCTCCCTGTCCGACAAGGGGTACCTCGCGTCCGGCGTGCCCGGGTCGGTGGCAGGGATGGTGGAGGCACAGCACCGCTACGGCCGGCTGCCCTTCAAGGACGTGATCGCGCCGGCCATCCGGCTCGCCGAGGAAGGCTTCATCGTCGATGAGCACCGCAGCCGCTCGATCGACGAATACCGAGCGTGGCTGTACACCTACCCAGCCTCCCGGCGCTACTTCCTGCCGGAGAAGGGCCAGGCCCCTGCCCCGGGTAGTCGCTGGGTACAGCGCGACCTCGGGCGGACCCTGGAAGCGATCCGGGACCATGGCCGCGACGGCTTCTACCGCGGGTGGGTCGCCGACTCGATCGTGGCCGAGATGCACCGGGGGGGCGGCATCATCTCGCTCGAGGATCTCGCCGGCTACAAGCCTATCTGGCGGGAGCCGATCGCCATCAGCTACCGGGGCCGGACCATCTACTCGATGCCGCCATCTTCCTCCGGCGGCGTCACACTCGGCCTCATTCTCAACATCATGGAGGGGTACGGCCCGCTCCCCGCGTTCGGAACCCCAGAACTGCTGCATCGGGAGGCAGAGGCGATGCGGCGCGCCTTCAGCGACCGCAACATCTACCTCGGCGACCCCGCCTTCGTCACCATGCCGCTCCCGCGCCTGCTCTCGAAGGAGTACGCGGCCACCCTTCGAAAGCAGATCGACCTCTCCCGCGCGACACCGACACCGCCGTTCGATCCCAGACTGCGGGACGGGAATTCGACGACCCACTACTCGGTGGTGGATTCGGCGGGCAACGCCGTCAGCTGCACCACCACCCTCAATGACAGCTACGGCAGCGCGGTGGCAGTCTCGGGCGCCGGTTTCCTGCTCAACGACGAGATGGACGATTTTACCGTCGCGCCTGGAAAGCCCAACATCTACGGCCTGATTCAGGGCGAGGCCAACGCCATCCAGCCGGGCAAGCGCATGCTCTCGGCGATGACCCCGAGCATCGTGGTCGACTCCGCGGGGCAGCTCTTCATGGTGGTGGGAACCCCCGGGGGGCCGACGATCATCACTCAGGTCTATCACGTGATCTCCAACGTGATCGACCATGGCATGTCGCTCGGCGATGCGGTGGCAGCGCCGCGCATGCATCACCAGGCTCTGCCGGACGCCATTCGGGTCGAACGCAATGGATTTCAGCCGGCGACCCTCACCGCGCTCGAGCAGCTGGGGCACAAGATCGAGACGCGGGGCCGCTGGGGCGACGTCGAGGCCATCATCCGGACGCCGCAGGGATGGGAGGGGGTCTCCGATCCCAGGCTGGGAGGAGGCGGAGCCGGGTACTGAGGACGTATCGCCTGACAAAAAAGGGGCGCGCCGCCGGCGCGCCCCTTTTCGGTAGATGCCAGTGCCTCTAGTGAGTGACCGTGAAGTCGCTCGTGAGCGAGAAGGCCACCTTGGCGCCCGGCTGGACCACGACGTCACGGTCGGCAGTATGGGCGGCCACCGCGGCGCCACCCGCCGCTCCCGCCACGCCGCCGATGATCGCGCCGGTCTTGCCGCCGATCACCTTGCCGATGATGGCACCGCCGAGCGCCCCGCCTCCCACCCGGGCCGCCCCGCCGGCGGTAACGCCCTGGCCCTGGAGGGTATGTTCGACGGTGGTTTCATTGGCGATCCCGGAGATCGCGAACTTCTGACCGCCGATCGCAACTTCCTGTGCCTCCAGGGTGAGCTTGCCGTCCTTCTCGCTCTTGTTCCCCGCCGCCGCGATCGTGGCCACCCGGAAGGTGACCACCGACCCCGCCGGGATCACCACGTTGCCGTTCGCGTCTTTCACCGCATCGGACACCGTAGCGTGGAACATCTCCCCTGCCTTGTCGTGGCGGGAATGGAGGCTGTCATTAGCGGCAGCCTGGATCACCGCCCCGCTGGCCAGAGTGACACTGCGCGGGCGAGCGGGAGCCGGGGCCGGAGCCGGCGCGGTTTCCGCTGCCGGGGCCGGCTTGGCCGGAGCGGGCTTGGGCTTCGGCTTCGGCGTGGGCTTGGGGGCCGGTTCCGGCGCGGGGGCCGGGGCCGGCGGGGTGGCGGCCGTCTCCGGCGGGGCAGCCGGCTTGTCGTTCAGTGCCGCCGTCGTGTCCGCTGGCGCCAGTTGCAGATCGCGCTGCAGGCTATCCGCAGCCGCGTGCTGTTCGACCTTCGCGGTACCACAGCCTGCCAGCAGCGCCAGCACGGCGGCGGCGCTGATTGTCCTTCGCATGTGACCTCCCTGAACTGATGACTTGCCGGGGCTCTCCCGCCCCGGCCACATTGCAGACCCGATGATCCAACTACGACGCCTGCTCCCTGTCTCCCGCCCCTACTGGCCGGCCTTCGCGGCCGGCTTCGTAGCGGTCCTCGCCGGCAACTACTTTCGGGCCCGCGGCCCCCTCTACCTGCAGCGGGGGATCGATGCGCTTGGCCCGGGCGGCTCCTTCGACGTGGTACGCCGCGCCATCCTGCTCTTCCTGGCCGTGGCGGTGGTCGGAGGCATCGCCCGGTACATCATGCGCGAGGCATTGAACGGCGCCAGCCGCCGGATCGAGACCGATCTGCGGGACCGGCTCTTCGTGCACCTCGAGCGGCTCTCCCCCGAATTCTACGATCGCTACCCGACGGGGGACCTCATGGCCCGCGCGACCAACGACCTGCTGGCGGTGCGTATGGTGGCGGGGCCGGCCCTGATGTACCTCAGCGACACCCTCGTCGGCGCGGCGATGATGCTGCCCTTCATGCTGCAGATCAGCCCCCAACTGACCGGGCTCGCCCTGCTGCCGCTGGTGGCGCTACCGGTCGGCATGGTCGTGTTCGGCCAGGCGATCCACCACCGCACCGTCCGCATCCAGGCCGCGTACTCCGATGTGACCACCGCCGTACACGAGAATCTCTCGGGAGCGAGAATCGTCCGCGCATACCGGCAGGAGGCCGCGGAGGTCGAGCGGTTCCGCACGATAAACGCGGAGTACGCCGCCCGCAATCTCGCCCTGGCACGCGTGTCGGGCGCCTTTCACCCCATGCTGGCTCTGCTCGGGGGCCTGGGGGCCGTCGCGGTGATCTGGGTCGGCGGGCGTCTGGTCATCCAGGGCGCCATCTCCCCGGGGAAGTTCGTCGCGTTCGGGGTGTATCTGGCCCTACTGGTGTGGCCGATGATCGCGCTGGGCTGGGTGGTGAATCTCGTGCAGCGCGGCGAGGCCTCGATGGGACGCATCAACCAGCTCTTCGACGCGATCCCGGCGATTCGCGCGCCTGACACACCCCGGCCGCTGCCACCGGTGGCCGGCGCCCGAAGCCTCGCGGTCGAGGGGGTCTGGTTCCGCTACCCGAACGCGCCCGAACGCGGCTGGGTACTTCAGGAGATTTCCTTCGACATCCCCGCCGGCGGGTCGCTCGGCATCGTGGGGCCCACGGGATCGGGCAAGTCGACTCTCGCCGAGCTGCTGGTCCGCGCCTACGACCCCGATCGCGGCCGCATCACCATCGATGGGGTCGACCTGCGGAGTCTGGCGCTCGGCGACCTCCGCCGGACCATCGGATATGTGCCCCAGGAAACTTTCCTGTTCAGCGACACCCTGCGGAACAACGTCCTCCTCGGGGCACCCGACGATGGCCGCCTTGAGCAGGTGGCCCGCGTCTCCCAGCTGGAGAGCGCCCTCGCGGACCTTCCCAAGGGATTCGACACCATGCTCGGCG
>DASPUE010000361.1:0-2734 GCA_035623055.1 Gemmatimonadales bacterium | reverse complement strand
ATCGCGTCGGTCGCGTTTCGCGAGGGGCAGGATGTTGCCCGTGGCCAGGTGCTCTTCCAGATCGATCCGCGCCCGTATCAGGCCGCGTACAACCAGGCCGTGGCCGCAGAGCATCGCGATCGTGCAACCGCAGACAATGCGGACCAGGAGGCCGTGCGATACACCCAGCTCGAAGCCAAGGACTACGCGACCAAGGAACAGGCGGATCAGCAGCGCGCCGCTGCCGCGGTCGCGCACGCAGCGCTGGAAGCCGACGAGGCAGCCCTGGCCACCGCCAAGTTCAACCTGGACAACACCACTATCCGGGCGCCGATCTCGGGGCGGACGGGGAGCCTGCTGGTGCGGGTTGGCAATCTGGTCCACGCCGCCAGCACGACGCCACTCGTCCTGATCAACCAGATCCATCCTATCCAGGTCCGATTCACCGTACCAGCTAGCGAACTGACGCTGGTCCAGCGCTACGCCGTTCATGCCGAGCTTCCGGTAATCGCGACGCCGGGCCCGCCGCTCAACCGCGGCAGCGACACCACTTCGGGGGATACCCCGGTCACCACCCAGGTCGGCTCCGCCGGCGGGGATCCGCCGGCTCCGGGCACAGCGCTCAGAACCGTCGGGCCGGTGGTCCAGGGGACCCTCGCGTTCATCGACAACGCCATCGACACCACGACTGGCACCTTGCTGCTCAAAGCGACCTTCGCGAACCCCGACGGGGCGCTGTGGCCCGGCGAGTTCGTCGCGACTTCGCTCCGCCTCTTCGTGGAGAAGGACGCGTTGGTCGTTCCCGCCCAGGCCGTCATTACCGGCCAGCAGGGTCTCTCGGTCTACGTCGTCGATTCGACAGGGTCCGCACTCTCGCGCCGAGTCACCGTGGAGCGGTCCAGCGGCGGCTTGGCGGTGATCGCCTCCGGACTCTCGCTGGGAGAGCGTGTCGTCACCGAAGGGCAGTCGCGCCTGGCTCCGGGAGCCAAGGTCGCCCTGAAGACCGGGGCCGCCGCAGCCGCGCCCGCCGGCAAAGGCGACTCTGCGACCACCGGCGGCAGGCATCGGGGGCAGCATTCCCAGTAGCGCGGGCCTCGGCGTGAGGTCCTGGGTGGCACCGACATGATCAGCACCGCGCTGTTCATCAAGCGACCGGTCATGACCACGCTCATCATGGCCGGGATCGTGGTGTTCGGGGTGATCGCCTACCGGCAGCTCCCGGTGAGCGACCTCCCGACGGTCGACTACCCCACGATCACCGTCGGCGCGAGTCTCGCGGGCGCCAGCCCCGAGACGATGGCAGCGACTGTCGCCACGCCCCTCGAGAAGGCCTTCTCCGCGATCGCCGGCATCGACAACATCACCTCCACCAGCGGGCTCGGCTCGACTCAGATCACCCTGCAGTTCTCGCTCGACCGGAAGATCGACGCCGCGGCACAGGACGTGAACGCCGCGATTTCGCAGACGCTCGCCTACCTGCCGTCGAACATCATTCCGCCGTCCTATCGCAAGCAGAACCCCGCCGCGGCCCCGATCCTCTTTCTGGCCCTGACGTCCAACGAGTTGCCCCTTTCCCAGTTGGACGAGTACGGCGAGACCACCATCGCCCAGCGTCTCTCCATGGTGAACGGGGTGGCCCAGGTCGGCGTGTACGGCTCGCAGAAGTACGCGGTGCGCGTCCGGCTCGATCCCGCCCAGCTTGCCACCCGTGGCCTGAGTGTGAACAGCGTGGCGCAGGTCGTGCGCCGTGACAACGTCACCCTTCCGACGGGCGTGCTCTACGGCCCCGATCGCACCCTCACGGTCCAGGCCACCGGCCAACTGGGAAGTGCCGCACAGTTCCGGCGAATGATCGTCGCCTATCGCCAGGGCGCCCCGGTGCGGCTGGAGGACGTGGGCGAAGTCCTGGACGATGTCCAGAACGACAAGGTGGCGAGTTGGTATAACAACGACCGGTCGATCGTGCTGGCGGTCCAGCGGCAGCCGGGCACCAATACCGTCGAGGTCGCCGACGCCGTGAAGGCCACTCTGGCCGAGATCGAACGAGGCCTGCCGCCGACGGTCTCAGTGAACATCCGCTACGACCGTTCGGTGTCGATCGAGGCCTCGGTGCACGATGTGAAGTTTTCGCTGGTGCTCGCCCTGGCCCTGGTAGTGATGGTCATCTTCCTTTTTCTCCGCAATCTGGTGGCGACGGTCATTCCCAGCCTGACGCTGCCGATGGCGGTGGTGGGCACGTTCTCCGTGATGGCGCTCCTGGGGTTCAGCCTCGACAACCTGTCGCTCATGGCGCTCACCCTGGCCGTGGGCTTCGTGGTGGACGATGCCATCGTGATGCTCGAGAACATCATCCGTCACCTGGAGATGGGAAAACCGCCGCTCACCGCGGCCATCGACGGGGCGGCGGAGGTCTGGTTCACGATCCTTTCCATGACGCTATCGCTGGCCGCGGTCTTCATCCCGCTGGTGTTCATGGGCGGCCTGGTGGGTCGCCTGTTCCGGGAGTTCACGATCACCATCGGGGTGGCGATCCTGGTCTCCGGCGTGGTCTCCCTCACGCTGACCCCTATGCTATGCGGGCGCTTCCTCCGGCCGCCCCACGAACAGGCCCACGGTCGGCTCTTCCATCTGGTCGAGCGCGCGTTCCAGCAGAGCTTGCATGCGTACGAGCGGAGTCTCGCCTGGGTGATGCGCCATCGCCCGCTCACTCTCGTCGCCTCGGTGGCTACGCTCGTGCTCACTGCGGTCCTGTTCG
>DASPUE010000360.1:0-3203 GCA_035623055.1 Gemmatimonadales bacterium | reverse complement strand
TGCAGACGATGAGGGCGATGCCCGCGTCGGCCGCTTCGTAGATCGCCCCTGCGGCGCCAGCCGGCGGCACGTAGATCACCGCGGTATTGGCCCCGCTTTCCGCCAGCGCCTCGGCCACCGTATTGAATACCGGAACCCGGTTCTCGAATCGCTGCCCGCCCTTCCCCGGGGTCACTCCGGCGACCACCTGAGTGCCGTATTCCAGCATCTGTCGGCTGTGAAACGAGCCGTCACGACCGGTGATCCCCTGCACCACCAGCCGGGTGTCGCGATTGATGAAGACGCTCACGCGGCCTCCCGCACCAGCGCCACAACCCGCTGCACGGCCTCGTCCATATCCGACAGTGCGGTCATTCCGATGCCTTGCAGGATCTTGACCGCCTCCGCCTCGTTGGTGCCGGTGAGGCGCACGACGATCGGCACCTTCACCGGGAACTGGGAGAGCGCAGTCTTGATCCCGTTGGCCACGTCGTCGGTTCGGGTGATCCCGCCGAAGATGTTGAAGAGGATGGCCTTGACGTTGGGATCGCTGGTGATGATCCGGAGGGCGTTGACGACCTTATCCGGGTTGGAACTCCCGCCGATGTCCAGGAAATTGGCCGGCTCTCCGCCGTAGAATTTCACCAGGTCCATCGTGGCCATGGCAAGTCCGGCCCCATTCACCACGCAGCCAACATTGCCGTCCAGTTTGATGAACGTGAGGTTGGCACGCCGCGCCTGCACTTCGCTGGGGGCTTCGGCAGATTCGTCGCGGAGCAGCGCCAGGTCGGGACGCCGATCGAGTTCGTTGTCGTCCACTGAGACTTTTGCGTCCAGAGCGAGCACCCTGCCATCCGGGGTCGTCACCAGCGGATTGATCTCCGCCAGGGAACAGCCGTTGGCGGTGAAGACTTGATACAGGAGTTCCATGATCCTGGCCGCGGCGCGAACCTGGGCCACGTCCCGGTACAGAAAGAAGGCCAGCCCCATTGCCTGATGCGGCAGCAGGCCGTAGCGGGGGTCCACCGCCAGCCGTCGGATCTTGTCGGGCGTCTTCGCGGCGACCTCCTCGATGTCGATGCCACCGGCAGGACTCACCATGAACACCGGGCGCTGGCTCGCCCGGTCCATGATGGGGCCGACATACGACTCGCTCGCGATCTCAGCCGCGGGGACCACCAGCACCTTCTGCACGACCAACCCCTTGATCGTCATGCCGAGGATCTTCTCCGCCGCCTCCGCCGCCTCCGCGGGATTCTTCGCGAGCTTCACGCCCCCGGCCTTGCCCCGACCGCCGGCATGCACCTGCGCCTTGACCACCACCGTTCCGCCGACCCTCCGCGCGATCGATTCAGCCTCGGTTGGTGTGGAGGCCACGTCCCCATCCGGCATCGAGATTCCCGCAGCCCGGAACAGGGCTCGACCCTGGTATTCGTGAAGGTTCACCCTTGCCTCGCGAACATGAAGAGACGAGCCAGCGGAGGCCCCTCAGGGGCACCGTCGGCGGCGCGGAAGGTAAGTCTTGGCCTAAGCGAAAGCAAGATTGAGACTTAGGGAGCTCTGAGGATGCGCTTGAGGGCCTCCCAGGCCCGTCCAAAGGCTTCCAGATCGCCCCGTTTCAGCGCGGCATCGGCAGCCTGGATATAGCGCCTGGCCTCCAGCAGCTGGCCACCGCGGGCCCCGGCGGAGATGATCGGCGCCGATAGGCCGAGCAAATTCTGCCACGCCTCTTCCAGGTCGTGGCCAGCCCCCCTGCGGTCCCCGATGGCCAAACTCAACCAGACCATGGCCGGTTCCTCCCCCTCGCGGCGCGCATAGCTCGGCTGGTATGCGCCGAGTCCGGCGGAGGTAGGCCAGTAGCGGATGGTGCCCGGCTCCAGGCGGGCGCCATCCCGTTCGACCGAATCCTTGAGCTGCTGGAAGGTCGGAAACCTGCTCCACTTCGACTGAAGGGTCGTGGGGTCCGGCAGTGAGAGCAGACTGTCCAGTCGAAAGGCGGAGAGCACCTCCCAGCCATCCGCAACACGGGCCCGAACCACGGCCGAGATCTGCCGTTGCTGGGCTCGTTCGTAGGGGATCACCAACTGGACGCCGCTGGTGTCTGGCTCCCACATGCCTTCTTCGCTGGGCCCGGTGACGCCGATAGCCTCGGGGCGGCCGATCACCTGGCCGAGCCCCCAATGCGCCTCCGACAGCACCCGGACCTGGGCTTCGAGAAGCTCCGCCGGGTAGGGGAGCGCCCGGACGATCTCCGGGGGCAACGCCGACGACGGTTGCACCAGGCTGTCGGTCAGCGTGCGCCATTGCTTGGCGACCTCGTCGGCGGTGTGCCGAAGGTAGATCGCGGTTTTCCCGCTCTCCGCGCGAACGACGCCCAGAAATCCCGCGCGCAGCGAACCGATCCAGTCCCCCCTCCAGCGCACCCGGGACGAACCGGGGAAGGCGCCGCTCGGCAGGTACCCATCCACCAGCCACACCAGTTCCCCGCCGATGAGCCGAGGTGTCGGAGCGCCCCACACGGCAAAGGGGGCCAGGTTTGTCAGGCGCTCCACGGGATCCAAGTGCCAGTAGACCCGCTCCGCCGACCCCACTGGTCCCAGGAGCTGTCCAGACTGGAGCGCCCAGGCGAGAGCAAGGCGCCTGATACCGGTGCCGATCCGCACGCCTCCTGGAATGGTGTCCACGATGCTGACCGGGCCGCGGGGCCAGCACGCCCGCGGCGGGAGTCGGAGTGTCGGGGGTCCCTTCTGGGTTCGCAGACTGTCGGGGTCGTGAAAGAGGATCGGCCGCCCATTCGGGGTGGTCTGATCATCGAGGAGCACGGTGACCGACGCGCCTTCGCGGCCCTGATCCCGCACCACCAGCCAGGAAGCGCGCGGCCGGCGGCCGACCACGACCACCGCGCGGTCAGCGGCCACCACCCGACCGGAATCAGCGATGGTGGCGTCGGCGGCGAGGGTGGGCTGCCATAGGGCGACCGGCCGCGGTGGATCCGGCGGGGCATCGCGGCGTTGCAGCGTGGAATCGCGCATCGCCGTCATGCCATAGGCCGACTGGTCGATCTGCCGGCGCGCGGCGGGCTCGAGCGCGGAGACGGCGCCCGGGCCGAGCAGTGCTGGAATCACGTAGTGACCGAGCAGCGAGGCGACGCCTAGCAGCACCCAGATGGCCAGCACCACCGTGTGCTTCCCCCGCAGAGCCCAGACCAGGGAAAGCACTGCGGC
>DASPUE010000359.1:0-3468 GCA_035623055.1 Gemmatimonadales bacterium | reverse complement strand
GCTGTTCGTCCTGTTGCTTGGGCTCTGGTACTGGCGGGGCGTTCATCGGGCGGGGGAGAGGCCGAGCCGGCGGGAGACCACCTGGTTCGCGGTGGGTCTTGTCTCTGTTTGGATGGCATTGGATTGGCCCATCGGGGCCCTCGGGGCAGGCTACCTCGCCAGCTTTCACACCATCACCTACATCCTCCTGTCGTTCATCGCCCCACCCTCCCTGATCCTGGCGGTGCCGGACCGGGTGATCCGCCAAGCGCTCGATCATCACCTCTGGGGTCCGGTCCTCAGGAACGCCGCGCGGCCGTGGGTTGGCCTCGGAGCATTCGATGCAATCGTGCTGTTGACCCATGTGCCGAGCGTCATCGACACGATGATGCGGTTCCAGATGGGTGCGCTGCTGGTGGACTTGGCCTGGCTGGTCGGAGGCTTTCTGCTCTGGTGGCCGGTGATGAGCCCACCGCCGGCGGCCCGGATCAACCGCCCGATGAAAATGGCGTACCTGTTCCTCTCAACCATCGCGCCAATCATCCCGTCGGCGTTTCTCACCTTTGCCGACTATCCGCTCTACGCCACCTACGAGTTGGCGCCGCGCATCTTCCCCCTCCTCACCGCGCAGCAGGATCAGCAGGTCGCCGGCCTGCTCATGAAACTGATCGGTGACCTGCCTGTCTGGTTCGGATTCGGGGTGATCTTCTTCCGGTGGGCCCGGGAGGAGGAACGTCATCCGCCTCCGGTGCATCCCGACGCCATGCGGAGCCCCGGCGTCATCGGCTGAGCCGCTACTGGCCTTTCGACTCCCGTTCGGGGCGGAGGCTTGGCCGCTTCCACCCGGGGATGTACGGTGGTGCCGCGTGACCGGTCTTCTGCCGTGCGAGATCAAGATGGGGGGCGGCCAAGTCGGCCAGTTGCTGCGCGAGCGCCATATCCGACGGCGAGAACGCCGTGTCGCCCGCCGCGGTGACCGCCATCGCCCCGAAGATCCGGCCCCCCGCTCGCAGCGGGACGACCAGAACTCCGGCCTTGCATCCTTCCTCGTCCTCGTGGGTCGTGAAGAGGAACGGCGCCTCGCCACGGACTACCGCCGCCACCCCAGTCCCTTCGATGGGTTCCTGCGGAAGGTCGGCCAGCGGGATCGCGTTGCCTGGTTTCATCACCGCGACCCGTTGCTCGTCGGCCAGCCGAACCGCGAACTCCAGTCCGGTGAGCGGCAGCAGCGCCCCCGCCAGTTGGGCGAAGAGCCTGCTCCCTTCCCCGAGGAACGGGGTGGAAGCGAGCAGCTCTGCAGCGCGCGCCAGCTGCACGGGGATGTGCCGGAGGGCGTCGAATTGGCTGCGTAGCACGCTGTATTGCCAGGCCAGCACCAGCCCCTCGATCCTCGGCGCGATCAAGGCCCCAATCCGGTCGAGCAACTCGAGGTCATCCCGGCCGTAAAAGCCGGGCCCGGCGCTGCCAAAGAACAGGTAGCCGACGGTGCGCTCCACTACGCGGAGTTTCACCGCGACTACGCTCCGGGGCGGGCTTTCGGCGCCCCGCGCCGCGATCAGCTGCGGAAGGATGGCCTCCGGCGGAGCCGCGGCATCTTCGATGAGAACAGCGGCCCGGTCGCCGAACAGGGTCCGGGCATCGAAGCGCTCCCGGGAAACGGTCAGCGCCCGATCTTCCCACAGAGTCCCATGGCCGTGCAGGCCCAGTCGATAATAGTTTTCCTCGCCGTTGTCGGGGATCAGCAGTTCGTAACCGTCGTGGGGCAGGATCTGTTGCACGGCGAAGGACAGCGCGAGCATCAAGTCGCGAGGCGTGCCGGCGCCGCCGATCGCATCGGCGAGTGTTTCGAACAGCTCCCCTTCCTGCGCCTGATCACGCTCCCGGTCGCCGGCCAACATCTCCGGTTCGGGTTGGGCCGCGGGATGCTCGAGGACCGGTTCCTCGGGCGTGACGCTCGCCCGAACCACCCGGGCCAGCATCGGGGCGATGACGTCCGCAGTCGCGTCCAGCAACCCCTCGGCCTGTAGCCCGTAGAGATGGGGGGTGAAGGACGCGAGCAGGATCAGACCGACGTCTTGCCCCCCGTGGCGGACAGGCTTGAGCATGACGGATCCATACCCGGCGCGACGGATGCGCCGGTCCAGATCGTCCAGGAACTGCTGATCGAGAATCGGTGCCGCTCGAGGCACCTCCAGATTGTCCTCAAGGAGCGCTTCGGGCTCGAGCAGGATAGGCTCGCCGTCCGGGCCGAAGATCCAGATAGCCAGCAAGTCGGCTTGCAGTTCTCCGCGCAACGCGTCCGTAACCGCCTCATACCACGCCTTGAGCACATCCATGTCCTGGATGCGCGTGCGGGGATGAAGCAGTGGGATGAGTTGACGGAAGTCCGCTTCGCCCAATGCCATACGCTCCCGGGGTGCAGGGTCCGTGCCCTGAGCGGTTCGTCAACCGCCCATATACCCCCACCCCCTACTTGTATACCCTGGGCACCTATACTAGACTACGCCCAGAACAGCTGCGGACTCACCGCTATTTCAACAGGTAAGACCATGCAAGACATTGCGATAACGATATCCGGAATGAGCTGTGGGCACTGCCTGAACGCCGTCAATCGAGCCTTGGGCCAAGTCACAGGCATCGAGATCAAGTCGGTCCGGATGGGCCGGGCTGAAGTAAGGGTGCCCGATGCGGACGCCACAGAACGGGTGAGGGCCGCCATCGGCGGGGCCGGGTACCGGGTCGAAGCCGTTCAGGAAGGGTAATCTGATTCCATGAGGCCCGATCAATTCGCAGTTACGATTGCCGGTCTCGGCGCGATCGCCTGGATCACCTGGTACTTCTTTTACGCGACCGCTCGGTCGGTCCGGGCGTCGTCCGCTGGAGTTGGCGCGCAGGAGATCACCATTACCGTAGACGGCGGCTATGTGCCCTCGTTCATCGACCTCGAGGCGGGACGGCCGGCACGGCTGCACTTTGACCGCAAGGATTCCGGCAGCTGCACTGAGGAGGTCGTGTTTCCGGACTTTGGCATCCGCCGCTTTCTGCCCACTGGCGCCACCACCACAATCGAGTTCACACCCCGGCAACCCGGATCCTACGAGTTCGCCTGCGGGATGGGCATGGTGCGGGGGAAGCTGCATGTCCACCGGTAGGAGCGGAAGATGAGCCCCGAAGCCATCGCCACCGGAGCGGCGCCGGAGCGAGTTACGCTCGCGGTTTCCGGCATGACCTGCGCCGCGTGCAGCGCGCGCGTGCAGCGCGCCCTGGGCGAGACTCCAGGAGTGACCGATGCGAGTGTCAATCTCATGACGGGTCAGGCGACGGTGGATTTCGATCCGGCCGTCACCGGCTCCGACGACCTGGTGGAAGCGGTCCGTGCCACGGGGTATGACGCCGAGGCCCTCGCGGCCGAGCGATCCGTGGAGGATGAGCTGGTCGCCCAGGATGCTGCTCGCGAGGCAGAAGTCGCCAAGTTGCGGGGCAAGCTCG
>DASPUE010000358.1:0-2350 GCA_035623055.1 Gemmatimonadales bacterium | reverse complement strand
GCCGGACTGTTCCAGGACTTCGACGCCTTCGGGATGTTCTCCGGCCAAGGCGGCGTTGGCGGTCTGTTCACCCCGGGGACCAAGCCGTCCACCAATCTCCACCCCGAGCGGACCAAGGAACTCGAGATGGGGATCGACCTGGGGATGTTCGGGGATCTCTCCGACCTGAGCTTCACATGGTATCGCCGGCTTTCGAGCGACGTCATCCTTCCGGTGGCCATCCCCGGCTCCAGCGGCTACACCCTCGAAGGGGCCAACGGTGCCACGATCCGCAATGCCGGCACCGAGTGGGCGTTCAATCTGCGGCCCATTACCAAGAAGAATTTCGCCTGGGACATCGGCGTGGTCTTTGGCACCAACCGGAACCGGGTGTTCTCGGTGCTCGGCGCGGACTTTGTTCCCTTCGGTGGTCTGGGAGGAGCGATCCAGGGCGGGCCCACCGCGGTCGCGCAGCCGGGCTATGCCCTGGGCGTGTTCCGTGATTACGACTACGTCCGTTGCGGGCGCGGGGTGCTGCTGGACGGTGGCGCCTACAACGTCGATGCCAATTGCACCGCCGCCCAGAACCGCGATCATGCGCTGTTCCTGGATGACGGGACCCATGTAAACGCCAACGGCGTGGGCAGCGCCGGGCCCGGGACGCCCCTGCTCGATCCCACGCAGCGGGTGGTCGGAGACCCCAACCCCAAATGGACCGGCTCCATCCGCACCGGCGTTCGCTGGGGTCACTTCTCCTTCTCCGGACTGGTGGACATCCGGCATGGGGGCGTGGTGTGGAACGGCACGCGGGCCGCGCTCAACGGCGTGGGTACCTCGGCCGAGACGGCGCTCCGCGGCAAGCAGGTCACCTTCGGCAAGGACTACTTCCCTGGTCCGGTCGCCGGTCCCGGTGCCGGCCAGCAGTACACGCTGGACCAGAACTGGTTCCAGAACTATGACAGCTGGTCCTTCAGCAGCACCATCGGGACGCCCTTCTACGAAGACGGGAGTTTCGTGAAGCTGCGGGAGATCTCCGTCGCCTACACCGTGACGAGCGGATTCCTGACCAGCGGCCTGGGGCTTTCGAGTGTGGAATTCCGCGTCGCGGGCCGGAACCTCGTGACCTGGACGAACTACACCGGTGTCGATCCGGAAACCAACCTGGCGGGCTCGGAAACCGCCGCCCGGGGGATCGATTTCTTCAACAACCCGCAGAGCCGGTCGTTCGTCTTCTCCGTCGCTCTCAACCGCTGATGCGCACCCACGACCTCTTCCGGACTCCGACCATGCGATACCACTTCCGCACAGCGGCGCTCGGTCTCCTGCTCGCGTTCGGCGCGAGCGGCTGCAACAACTATCTGACCGGCCCCAAGCTGAGCGACGATCCGAACAATCCGACCACCGCCTCGAACGGCGCGCTCTTCGTCGCCGTTGAGGTCAACCTGACCGCGCAGCTCGAGAGTCGGCTGGCGCGAACGCTGTGCATCTGGATGCAGCAGTGCGCGGGGCAATCGCAGTACCTGTCGCTCGGCACCTACTCCGTCGGTGCCAACGACTACGAGATCAACTGGGCGGCGTTCTACGGTGGCGGCGGCCTCAAGGACCTGCGGACCATTCAGGCCCGGACGCTGGCCGCCGGTGATTCCGTCTATTGGGGCGCCGCGACGGTTCTCGAAGCGCTGACCGTCGGTACGCTGGCCGATCTGTGGGGAGATGTCCCGTACCGGGAAGCATCCAATCCCGACATCTTCCCGCGGCCTCATGTCGACTCGCAGCAAACCGTGTATGCGACCATCCAGGCCAGGCTCGATACCGCCATCACCTTCCTCGCCGCGACCGGTCCGCGCAACATCGGACCGACGGACCACGATCTCGTCTACGGCGGCGATCCGGCGAAGTGGACCGCGTTGGCGCATACCCTCAAGGCCCGCTACTACATGCACGTCGCGCCGCGCGACCCCACCGCCTACGGCAAGGCGGCGACCGAGGCGGCGCTCGGCATCTCCTCCTCGGCGAACGACTTCGCCGTCGGGCTGAGCGGCCAGGGAGCAACCTCGTCGAACTTCTGGAGCGTCTTCCAGAGCATCTTCCCCGGCTTTCTCGTGGCGGGTGACTTCCTGGTCAGCACGATGGTCGCCGACAATGACCCTCGGCTGCCGGCCTATTTCGCCCTCAACGGCAACGGGGTTTATCAGGGCGGCATTCCCGGCGTCGCGGACGCACCGACCAATCTCTCCACCCTGAGTGCGACCCGTCTCGACGGCGCGTTCCCGCAGCCGTTCGTCACCTGGGCCGAGACCCAGCTCATTCTGGCGGAAGCGAGCTATCAGGGTGGGGACGGCAATACGGCGCGCAATACGCTTATCACCGT
>DASPUE010000357.1:0-4846 GCA_035623055.1 Gemmatimonadales bacterium | reverse complement strand
GTCTGGACGTCCTCGCGCGGCTCGCTGACACCAACATCGCGGCCCTGCGCGAGCTGAACCCGCAGTACGTCCGGATGGTGACTCCGCCCCGGCAGGAGGCCGTCGTGCGGGTGCCCGCCGGGTCCGGTGAGCTGGTGACCGAACGGTACGCCGCGCTCGAGCCCAAGGCTCGGGTCAGCTATGTCGAGCACGTCGTGTCCCGCGGTCAGACGGTTGCCAGCATCGCCCACGCGTATCGGGTACCCACCCGGGTCATTCAGGACGCCAACCCGGGAGTGCGGCTCTCCCGGCTCCGGCCGGGAACGCGGTTGGTGATTCCCACCAGCTTCGTTCCTACGATGCCCGAACCGCCCGCGCCGTCCCGGCGAGCAACAATTGCCCGCACCGAGGCAGCTACCTCGTCGTCGACGACCATACGGTACCGGGTGCGTAGCGGGGAATCGCTATGGACCATCGCCGGGGCCTATCACACGACGGTCGAACAGCTTCGCTCGATCAACGCCCTCACCAGGAATGAAAAGCTCAAGGCGGGTCAGGTGATCCGGGTGCCGGCCCCGGTCAAGGCTGCCGAGCCGGAATCGACCACCTCGACCGCTACGGCGGCGCCGGCAGCGTCCGCTCGCAGTCATGTGGTCCGGCGGGGGGAAACACTGTCAACGATCGCGGGCCGTTATGGGGTCTCGGTCCCGGCGCTCCGCGAGGCCAACGGGCTTGGGGGAGGGTCGGCGATCAAGGCCGGGAGCCGGCTGGTGATTCCCGACTGACGCCTTGGTGGGCGCAAAGAAAGCGGGGCGGATCCACCGGATCCGCCCCGCTTCAATTTCCAGACTGCCGAAGTGCTACTCGCTGGCCGCGTCGTGCCGAGTGCCCTTGAGGACCGACTCGGCGTAGCCATTCGAGGGGTCGCCGCCCTGCATCAGGATCTGTTCGACCCGACCCGGGCCGCGGTTGTAGGCGACCAGGGCCAGCTCGATATCTCCATCGTAGCGCCGCATCAGGTCCTTGAGGAAGCGGAACCCGATGCGCAGGTTCACGTCCCTTTCGTATAGCTGGTCCACCGAAAGCCCGGGCTCGTAGAATCGGGCGGTGGTGGGCTGGATCTGGGTATAGCCGATCGCATCCTTATTGGAGAGGGCCTTCGGCTTGAAGTTGCTCTCCACCTGCACCAGCCGGAACGCCACGGGGGGTTCGATCCCTTCGCTCATCGCGATATCGTAGACGGCCGCCGCCAGGTCCGCGGGAATCTGGTACTCCCCGGAATACCGGATGACGGCGTTGGACCGATCGACCTGGGCGCGTGCAATCGCCAGTTCACCCTTGGTGGCTTCCAGCCGCCGGGTCAGGGCGCGCACCTCATCCGCCACGAAGCCGAGACTCGGCGCGGCGGTGTCCGTCGCGGCACTCGCTCCGGAACTCGAACCCGCGAGGGCTCCCACCAGAAGCGCAGCCGCAAGCAGCACCGCGCCTCGAGCGAGCAGCCGGCGGGTCCACCGGGCGCGGCCGTGGGGATCAGGTTCTTCGATGTGCATGCCTCTCCTCCTTGAGAATCGGGTCACTGGCGACGAACGCCGGTCCGGCCCTAGCCGTTGCGCCGCCAATCCCCTTTGGTGCCTCCGGTCTTCTCCAATAACCGGATGCCTTCCACCACCATCCCGCGATCCACCGCCTTCACCATGTCATAGACGGTGAGACAGGCGATCGAGACCGCGGTCAACGCTTCCATTTCTACGCCGGTCCGCCCGGTGGCTACCGCGCTGGCGGTAACCCGTACCCCCGGGAGCGCCGGTTCGGCGACACACTCGACGCGGACCAGGTCGAGGGGCAGGGGATGGCAGAGCGGGATCAACTCCCCCGTCCGCTTGGCGCCCATCGTCCCCGCAACCTCCGCCGTCCGCAGGACATCGCCCTTGGCGATGGCGTTCTCTCGAACCAGCGCGAACGCCTCCTCGCTCATCCGAACCAGTCCTTCGGCGACCGCCGACCGGCGGGACACCGGCTTGTCGCCAACGTCCACCATCCGGGCCCGGCCGGCCTCGTCCACATGGCTCAGGCTCACAGCACCTCCGCCAGCTCTTCGGCGAGTGTCGCGAGGAGGAGCTGCGGGTTCACGTTCCCCTGCGCCGCCTCCCGCGCCTCCGCCACCCGCTGCTGGGCCCGCACCAGGGAGGCGAGGTCCCGGGGTCCGGGTCCAGCCTCCGCCCCTGACGACCGGGCCGGGTTCCCACTCGCCGCCCGGGCCGCATCACTCAACCGGCCCGCCAGCGCATCGAGCATCGCGGTGAAGTCTCCGCGGGCTGCCCAGGGCCCCTGCTTGAGGGCCCGCTCGACTCGGGGGCCCGCTCCGCCCTTGATGGCTCTCAGGAGCTCATCCGCGGCCCCACCGGCCTTGCTCAGTTCCTCTCCCGCGGCCAAGGCCCGACCGATGGAGCCGCCAGCCTCAGCCACCCGCCGCCGGAGCTCGGCTCCAATCGCGCCGGTGTGGCTCGCGAGGAACCGCTCGACTTCCGCGTCCGGCAGCCGGCTGAGCCGAAGCGGAACCACCCGCGACCGAATGGTCGGTAACAGCCGGTTCGGGTCCACTGTCGTCAGGAGGAACTGGCTGTCCGCCGGTGGTTCCTCCAGCAACTTGAGCAGCGCGTTCGCTGCCTCGGGACTCGACTCTTGGGGGACCAGCCGCTCCGCCTCGGCGATCAGAAAGACCTTCCGCCGAGCACTTACCGGAGTCAGGGCCGCCCGGCGCTGTAGCAATCTCGCGGTGGCGACAAAGTGTCCCGCCAGACCATCTGCTGGCTGGTAGAGCGAACTGTTGCGCCGCTCCTCCAATACTGCCGCGTACGTTTCAGCCAGTTCCTCAGTTTGCCTGTCCGATTCCGAGGCCTTTGGTCTCGGCACCGGCATGAACCAATGCAGGTCCGGGTGAGCCAGCCCCAGCACCTGGCGGCAGGGCTGGCACTCATTGCATGGCCGACTGGCGGCCGGGCCTTCACACAGAAGCGCCTGGGCGATCCAGAGCGCAAACCGCTGTTTTCCAATGCCTTGAGGGCCAGTGACGAGGAGCATCTGGGGCAGCCGGTCCCGCGAAAGCGCTGTCAGCACCCGGTGCCGCTCGGCCAAATGACCGACCAACTCGTGCATGGGCATGGTAGCAAGGTAAGGGCCGGGGGCTGATGTGGTAGTGTTTAACGGCGTAAAATCCTTTTCAACATAGACTTAGGTGTCATTCTGGCATCGAGAAAACGCCCCGATTAGCCCGAAAATCGTGCGCTTGTTATTGTGAGCACTCGCTCGCTTCTTATTATTGCGAGTAATCGCTCACATTGGTAGCAAGTCACTATTTCAATGGGCTTTACAGCACTGCGCTATGGGGTGCGATGACGCTTGGAGCCAGCTATCCAGGTGCCCGTTCTGGCAGGCGGAGCTGCCGAACACTCACTTTGGCATAATAGTGGCTTAATAGTGTCTGCTTAAGGTCTCTATACTGACGTTAGCCGCTGATCTCGCTTGAAATCCTCGTCTCTTGTTGGTATCCTCTCGCGCCTTCCCGAGTAGCTCAGTTGGTAGAGCAGCTGACTGTTAATCAGCGGGTCGCAGGTTCGAGTCCTGCCTCGGGAGCTGAAGCGGGACATTGAACGGAGCAGCAATACGGGGGTCAGCCTGATTCGCTGACCCCCTTTGGCTTGTCCTTATCCTCGGTTGCCCTTCAGGATCACCCGGACCGAGCGCCAAGACTTCGCCGCTGATGCAGTCTCAGGAGTCTCCGGGCCTCTCCCTTCGGCATCTTTTCGATGGCATACCGGAGGGCTTCTCGCCGGAGGAGAAACAGGTGCGCAGTCAGGAATCGGGTGACGGCATCGCGGTCCGCGAGGGAAAGCTCGCGCAGCACCCAACCCATGCCCAGCTGGGTGAAGCGATCCGGGTTGCGGATCAGGTTGCCGCAGATTCGCAGGATGGTGGCGTTGTGGGTTCCGTGGCGCGCTTCCGTGACGAAGGCGACCGCAGCCGCGCGTTGCCTCCACGAGTTGGCCGAGCGACTCCAGGTGAGCATGCGTGCCCGGACCCAGGGGCTTCGGTGAACGAGGGGCCTCAGGAAGCGGCCGGCGATACCGTCGCAGGTCCCCCACTCGGATACGACCTTGTCGAATACCGGCTCGAGCCGGATCACCGTGCGATCCGGGATTCGGTGGCGCGCCCGGTAGAGTAGCTCCACGCCGACCTGGCGCTCTTCCATATATGGTGAGTGAAGCAAGCCGAGTGCTTGATCGGTCTGGCGCCCGATCGGTTGTGCGCCGAAGGCGGGCCAGAGATCGCGGGCTACGGCGCGAAGCCCGGGAGTCTTCACGCCAAGAAATCGAACCTGGTGCTTGAAGTAGGCCTCGGCTCCCTGCTTGACCTGGCGCGAGGCGACCGATTGGAGGCGCCGACGTACCTCGCGCTCGAACGCGCTCCCGCTCATCGCCGCAGCCGCTCTTCCATCTCTTCCAGACTCCGAGGCCAGTCCTCCTTGAGGAGCCGGCTCAGCGCCCGGTCTGCCAGCAGCTTTCCTCCTGTCTGGCAGGTCGGGCAGTAGTTGGTCTCGTTATCCGCATAGCGAATGCGCTGAATCGGGGTGCCACAGACGGGGCATGGCTGGCGGTAGCGCCCATGCACGGCCATTCCGGGACGGAAGGCGGTCACTTTTTCGGGGAAGCGATCTCCGGTTTCAGCCTTGAGTCTGGCGGTCCATTCCTCAAGGACCGTACGGGCCGCGGCATGCAACCGAACCAGCGCGGCATCGTCGAGTCTGCTCGTCAGCGTGAGCGGTGAAAGCCGAGCGCGGTGGAGGATCTCATCGGAATAGGCGTTCCCG
>DASPUE010000356.1:0-2411 GCA_035623055.1 Gemmatimonadales bacterium | reverse complement strand
ACATGGACTCGCCCCTATACGCCGGCGACGTTCCCTCAGCGGGCGTATAGGGGCGAGTCCATGTCCTGGGATGGACAGGCTGTCGGGCAATGCTGTGTTTGAGCACGGGGAGGCCTCCCCCCGGCTCGGATCGTGCCCGTAGCCGGCGGGAGGCTCTCCGCTGTTTCGAATCACGAAGCGCGGCAAGGGCGGTTGCGCCTCCGCGAGCGTTGTCAGTACGGCAACCCTGAGTGGATGGCTGTGGCCAGTCGCTGGCGGATGGAGGTGTACCGGTCGCGGGGATCGGGGATGCTGCGGGGGACAGCGCGCTGGCCAGTGGTGGCCAGGTGCGCGCCTGGCGTGGTAGCCAGCCCGTCGGCGGCGGCCAGGCTGGCTGGGACGAGCAGGGCCACGTGCATGTCGCCGTTCGGGAGTGTCGCCAGGGTTGCGATCTCTCCCCGGTCGTTGATGTAGAAGGCTTCCGCCAGATGCAGGGGCGAGGGCCCGATCAGCTGGTTGAGGTCGTAAGCGGAGCCATGTTCCCACAGCACGGCGGCCAGGGAGTGGCCCTGGCAGTCGGTGTCGTTTCCGACGGCCAGGCCGAGCGTGTTGACCACGTAGGCGTTGCTGCAGGGGGCGCTGTCGGCGGGCGGGAGGTCCCGCATGGTGCCGTCGGTCCACAAGAACCCGTGGTGGGCCTGGCTGCCTGGCACGTCGGCGGCGCCTGCCACTGCTCCAGTGTCGTTGATCCAGTTGGCGACGCCGTTGTCTCCGCCAAGGGTGCCAAGATCGACCAGGCGGTGCCCGTTCCACAGGAACGGGTGAGAGGTGTCGTCTCCGGCTAGGTCGCTCTGGCCGACCACTTCGCCGGCGCTGTTCATCCAGTTGGTGCCGCCGAACGCGCCGCCGAGTGTCCCCAGGTCCTTCATCACGCCGTTCTGCCAGAGGAACGGGTCCATGGTGGGGAGCCCAGTCACCGGGTTTTTCGCCGAATTGGTGAACGATTCCCCGGCTACCTGCCCGTGCTCGTTCAAGAACGGGCCGAGGGAGTCGGGACCGCCGAGCGTGCCGAGATCGTGCGGTTTCCCGTCCTGCCATATGGTGGCCCGCCACTGGGTGGCGCTGGGGTATGGGCTGAAGAGCTGCGCGTACGGGTCGGGGATCTTGTTGGCGGCGTATCCGGCGACCTGCCCGCGGTCGTTGATGCCCATGGCCCAGCTCTCGTAGCCGCCGAGGGTGCCGAGGTCAATGAGCCGGCCGTTCTCGGACATGACGGCGTGGGTCACCGGGGCGCCGGTGAGCGGGTCGAGCATCCCGGTTTCTGATACTCCCGCGCCGACGCCGGCCGCGTTGAGCTCGAAGATCCCGGATGAGTATCCGTGCAGCGCGCCGAGGTCGGTCATGACCCCGTTGCGCCACTCGAACGCGTCGTTGACGTGGCAGGGGCTGGAAAGGCATCCCGGGTCCCCGGGAAAGGGGTCCAGCGCCGTGGTGTCTGCGCTGCCGACGACGATGCCGCTTTCGGTGATGCTGACACCAGGGTCATCGGGGGCGGAGTCAGGACCGCCCAGGGTCCCCAGGTCGATGGCGATGTACCTGGCCGTGTCCTGCGCAGTTGCCGTAGCCCGTGCGGGGACCGTGCCCAGCATGAGCAGACTCACGACGGACAGGGCAGACAGCAGCGGGACCGACCGGGTCGGCCGCGTCAATCGCATCATCTGGGGCTTCCTTTCTCTCCGGCTCGATCCCTCGAGCGGTTGCCTAGCGCGTCTTGGCCTTGCGCCTGCTCGGCGCTGCTCGTCTCGTTAGAGGCCGGGACGACCGCCTGAGGACCGACGCTAGGAGGATCAGGGATCACGAGACAGCGGGCATGCCCTTGTCTTCAGGCAGGGCTGTCCCGCATCTGCCTCGGGCGCATGTGGGGGCCAGCCCTGATGGCTCAGGAGCGGAGGAAGGCCAGGACCGCGAGAACGCGGCGGTGACAATCCGGGGTGTCATCCAGACCGAGCTTGGCCAGGATGCGGCCGACGTGGGCCTCGACGGTCTTGGGGCTCAGCACCAGGATTTCGGAGATGCCGTGGTTGGACCGGCCTTCGGCGATGAGGGCGAGCACCTCGCGCTCCCGGCCGGTGAGCTCATCGAGGGGTCCGGTCTTGCGGGACCGTTTGATCAGGCGGGTCACGATGGTGGGGTCGAGCACGCATTCGCCTTCGGCGATGCGGGCGATCGCGTCCTTGAGGGCGCCGATGTCTGACACGCGTTCCTTGAGCAGGTAGCCCGTGGCCTCGGGGTGATGTTCGAGCAGGCGGGTGGCGTACCGTGACTCCAGGTACTGGGACAGGACCAGCACCCCGGTACCCGGGTAGGAGCTGCGGATCTGCTCCGCCGCGACCAGGCCTTCGTCGGTGTGGGTGGGCGGCATCTTGATGTCG
>DASPUE010000355.1:0-5227 GCA_035623055.1 Gemmatimonadales bacterium | reverse complement strand
CGGACCGTGGTGGGTGGACGCGCAGACCTCTACACCTTCGACGTCTCCAGCGACCGCCCGGAAAACAGCGGTAACCGCACCGCCGTCATCGTGAGCCCCAAGGCATCTCTGGTGATGGCCCCGTCCCATAATGTCGAGCTGTATCTCGGGGCCGGGCTCGGCTTCCATAGCAACGACGCCCGCGGCACCACGATCCGGGTGGACCCATCGACTGGCGCGCCGGTGCAGCGAGTGGACCCCCTAGTGCGTTCCTGCGGCGCGGAAATCGGGATGCGGGTGTCTCCCGTCGCCTCGTGGCGGTCCACATTGTCCTTTTGGGCGCTCGGTCTCAACAGCGAGCTGCTCTTCACTGGCGATGGTGGGACTACCGAGCCTTCAGCGGCGAGCCGGCGGCGGGGAATCACCTGGGCCAACTACTACCGGCCCCTGCCCCAACTTGCTTTCGACGCCGATCTCTCGTTCTCCCATGCGCGGTTCACCGGAGTGGCGGGGGGTGAGGACCACATTCCCGGCGCGCTCGAGCAGGTGTTCGCCGGCGGGATCACCTGGACGCCAGTCCGGCGGGGACCCTACGGGTCGATCCGGGTGCGGCACTTCGGGTCCTACCCCTTGATCGAAGACAACAGCGTGCGTGCCTCGGCGACGACGATGGTGAATGCCGAGACAGGGCTACTGGTCTCCGGAATCCGGGTGCAGGTGAGCGTTCTCAACCTGCTTGACACGAAAGCGGACGACATCCAGTACTACTATGCCTCACGGCTCCCAGGCGAGCCGGCCGGCGGTGTCGATGATGTGCACTTCCATCCCGTCGAGCCAAGGCAGGTGCGGGTCGTACTGGGATGGGGATTGTAAGGGGGCTACCGAATCGAGGCGGGGGAGCAACTATGACCAGGCGGAAGGGCTTGTCGCACGAGCACCCGCACGAGCCGCATCATCATGGCGAGAGCGAGCATGCCCATGAGCACGAGCACCGGCATGCGCACCTGCACGAACACCTGCACGAGCATCTCCATCGACACGGCGACCTGGTGCACAGCCATCCTCATACCCACCAGCACCGGCACGAGCATGGCCATGTCCACAGCCATCCCCATGACCACGGGCCAAGGCGACCGGCACCCCAGGATGAGTCAGCGAGCCACTCGCACGCCCACGACCGGCCGGAGCACGAGCATGCCCACCCGGAGCTGGGCTCGCCGGCGCATGCCGAGGAGCCGCACGAGCACGAGCATTAGGGGGAGTCGAGGCCGATGCGCCCGGGTGGACTCGAACCACCGACCCACAGCTTAGAAGGCTGTTGCTCTATCCAGCTGAGCTACGGGCGCGAGGACCATAAAGCTTGACTCCTCCTGCCCCAGTGACAAGGGCCATGCATCCAATCTGGCGCATCATGGCTCACCTGACCTCGAAATGTCGCTTCTGGGCCACCACCGAATGCCCACTCTCGTCCGTGAAGGTCATCTCCTCTACCTGCCCCTGCCTGAGCGTCACCACATACCACTTCCCCACTTCTACGTTCCGGTAATCCGGCGCGGCGGCAAATTCGGGCTTGATGCGGGCCAGACGCTTGTCCAACATGAACTCGTCCCTGGTTGGCCTCGATCTCGCCGCGGGCCATGCGATCCCCGGCTTCGAGTTGACCGGTCTACGCTGTCTGCTCTCGGGTGCTTTTGCTACTGGGGCAAACCCTAGGATGGGTTTTGGTGAGTGGTGAGTGGCGAGTGGCGAGTACTTGGTACGGGTACTTGCTACGGGGTGAGTGTGTACCCCGTACGCCCTACGCTGTACGCTGTACGCCGTACGCTGTTCCCCGCACGCTCCCCTATGTTTGATCCCTGACCGTCGCCAAGGGAGCGTTCTGCTTCACCGAGGCGATCCCCTTTTCCATTGCTGCCGGCTCTGCATACATCTCGCTGGTGCCCACGATATCTGAAGCGCCGGCCCGCAGGACAAAGTAGGGGTCCCCGCGGACCGAGATCATTCGTTCGAACGCCGCGTCCCTGGCGGCCTGGCGTCTGACCGCCTCGATCCCCTCACGGGCGGTCGCCTTGTCCGATTGCAGGGTTCCCGTGAGGATGACCTCGCCGTTGCCAGCCTTGAGGTGGTAGAAATAGCGCCCATCCCTCGCCTTGATGAGCTCGAATGACCCAGCCATGGCGACCTCGTGGGAAGAGCCGCACGATACAGGGATGAAGAGGAGATCGATCCAGCCTGACAGAGCCGGGCGGGGGCAGCCGCGCCTGACTCACGAAGGCGAACCTAACGCGGGAATGCTCGCCGTCCAGAGGGGGGCGATTTCAGCGAGGCGAGTGATTCAGCTTGAACGCGGCAGGGCCTTTCGGGCAGGTGAGCTTGTGATCGCTCACCCACGCCTCGAGAGCGTTCAGCGCATCCGGTCCCTCGGTCGCTGGCTGGAACCGGGCGCCACAGCTCGTGCAGACTACGTAGCTCGACATGTCGGGAATTCGAGATTGGTTGGAAGAGGTACTCTAGCCACTAGTGTCTCCGTCGGACCGCGGTGGGTCCACGGGCGCAAAAACCGATCGTGGGCACTCACGGCGGTGGGCGTTCATCTCCGGGCACCAAGAACCTGAAATCACTAACCCCGGTTGCTCCTCGAAATAGAGACAGTTGCCGCCGGCCGTGCAATCCACATGGTGCTTGACTCCGGCCGGTCCCGAGGTCGGATGTGCCGGCTGACCCAACCGCCCGGCAGTGGGCGGCAGCCAGAACCGGCATAACGTACCTCGTGGGGCGCCCGCCGCCAACGCGAGACGGGGGCTGGGCCCCCTGCTCGAGCCTCGGTTGCGGCACGGGCCTTGGACCGGTATTAGGAGAGGAGGACCCCGCTCCTGGGGTTCGGTCTCTCGAGTCGGAGGCAGGATGACGTTGCAGATTCGGCAGTTGCTTTACCCGCTCTTGGCATTGGCGGGCGGCACGGCATGCAGTACGTATACCTCCTCGGTCGTGGAGGAGGTCGGACCGCGACTCTCGCGCACCGAAGGGTTCGTGGGCGTCGGGGACAGCCTGCAGCTCTACTACCGTACGATGGGATCCGGTGCCGACACGGTGGTCGTCGTCCATGGCGGCCCGGGGTACGATCAGAACTCCCTCGAGGCGGACCTGGAGCCGATGGTTGCCGGCCGAACCTTGGTGTTCTACGACCAGCGGGGCACCGGCCGTTCCACGGTCACCAATGGCCCGGCCGAGCTCACCGCCAGCCATTTTGTCAGCGATCTCGAGGCGCTGCGCCACCAGCTGGGGCTCAGCCATATGACCCTGATGGGTCAGGGCTGGGGGGCGGGACTCGCGGCGCTCTACGCCCGCGAGCATCCCGATTTGGTCAAGCGCCTCGTGATGATCGATCCCATACCGATGCGCCGCACTCCGTACTTCACCCAGTTCCACGCCAATTACGCCTCCCGCCTGGGTCAGAAGCCGTCGGAGACGGGGCCCGTCTTTGTTCCGGATCCCGACGCGACCGATAGCGCGCTCTCGGCGGCCTGTGGAACCCAGGTGTCCCGGATGCTCAAGGGGTATTACGCCGACTCCAGCGCGATCGGACGGAGCCGGAGCAAGTGGTGCCTGGCGCCGCCGCCCGCGCTCCGCAATGAGATCGAGGTCAACCACGCCATCCTGGCCTCGCTCGATGATTGGGATTGGCGAGGCGTGTTCCAGCACATGAGCCTGCCGGTGCTGGTGTTCCGGGGCGCCAGGGACCCGACTCCGGCCGAGGCCGCCCGGGAATGGGCCGTCGCATTTCCCAACGCCAAGGTCCTCACCATCCAGGGGAGCGGTGCCTTTCCGTTCGTGGAACAGCCGGGGCAGTTCTTTCCGTTCGTGAATCTCTTCCTCAGGGGGGACTGGCCGCTCTGGGCCAAGTGATCGTCACGCTTCGGGCCGGTCGCTCCCGAATCGCTTGGCATTTCGAGCCCGGGCCTTGGCGGCTTCCACTTCACGGTTTCGCGGGGGAGCGGTGGTGACGAGCGCATCCATGAGGTGCGCCACGCTATGGGACACCTCCTGGACCGCGCGGTCGAAGGCGGCCTGATTCGCGGCGGAAGGCCGACTGAAGCCGCTCACCTTGCGGACGAACTGCAGCGCCGCCGCCTGGATCTCCGTGTCGGTCACCGGCGGCTCAAAGTGATATAGGGTCCGGATGTTTCGGCACATGGTGGGCTCCGGCGGTCGGTGTTCAGCGTACAGGGTACAGGGTGCAGGGTACAGAGTACAGGGTACCGGGTACAGGGGCTAGAAACCCCATCTCTCGCTGATTCGTAGTCGGGGTGGCGCTCGGAATGCCGGGCCGCCGCCCCTTCTCTGTCTTCTATCCTTCTTCTCGGAGGTCGCGTGGTGGTCTCCCACCTGCTCGCGGCTGTACTCCTCAGCCATGCCCCGGCCAGTCAACCGGTCACCGATCCCAAATATCCCGACGGCGCGGCCCTGATCCGGGCCATGCACGACCGGTATCAGGGCAAGTGGTACCGGACCCTGTCGTTCGTGCAGACGACGACGCTCACCAAACCGGCTCCGCGGAAGGAGACCTGGTACGAGGCGGCACGGATTCCGGGGATGCTTCGGATCGATATCGCCCCGGTGGACAGCGCCAACACGATCCTGTTCCGGAACGATACGATTTACCGCTTCGTGGGAGGAGCGCTCAAGGCCACCCGCCCCTTTATCCACCCACTCATGGTGCTCGGATTCGACGTGTACGCCGATCCGGCGGACCGAACGATCGACAAGCTCAAGCAGCTGGGGTTCGATCTGAGCCAGATCCGCGAGGACAGCTGGCAGGGACGGCCCGCGTACGTCGTCGGTGCCGCCTCCGGCGACACCGCCAGCGCCCAGTTCTGGATCGATCAGGAGCGCCTGTTGTTCGTCCGCATGCTCGAGCCCCTGCCCAACAGCAACGGCGCGATCGCGGAGACCCAGTTCAACCGCTACCAGCCGCTCGGCGGCGGATGGATCTCGGTCGAGGTGGTCTTCAATGTCAATGGCGAGCTGGCGACGAAGGAGGAGTACGCGGACGTCAGGGGCGATCCAGAACTGCCAGCCAATCTGTTCGAGGCGACTACGTATGCGCCGCCAGGGTGGGTGAAATAGTACCGAGTACCGAGTACTGAGTACCGAGTACCCGCCACTCGGTAGTCGGTACCCGGTACTCGGTACCCGGTACTCGGTACTCGGTACTACGTACTTCGTACTCGGCATTCGCAGCCATGAA
>DASPUE010000354.1:0-2317 GCA_035623055.1 Gemmatimonadales bacterium | reverse complement strand
TATCGAAAGAGCTTGGCGTGGGCAGCGTGGTGGATGGCAGCGTCCGCCTGGCCGGGGACCAGGTGCGGATCACGGTGGAGCTGACGGATGTAAAGACGGGACTGTCCCTGTGGTCCGAGCAATACGACCGACGCCTGGCCGATCTGTTCGCAGTGCAGGATGACGTCGCCCACAAGATCACCGAAGCGCTGCAGGCGACCCTCACAGCGGCGGAGGCCAAGCGGGTCGGGAAGGTCCCCACCAGCAACATGGCGGCGCATCAGCTTTACCTGCATGCGCTCGACCTCAATCCCCTGCTCCGGGCCGACAATATCAAGCAGGCCGAGCTGCTGAGGCAGGCCATCGAACTGGACCCCCACTACGCCGACGCCTACGCGACCTTGGCCCGGAACTACAGTTTCCGGAGCGTTGCGGGGGAGCCGACCTGGAGCGACTCGGGCTTCGCGGCTGCCCGACGGGCCATCGCGCTCGACCCCGATCTCCCCGAAGGGTATTTCGCGCTCGGGGACTTGCAGACCGGGAAGCTCAAGCTGTCGGATGCTCGGCGGGCGTACCTCAAGGCCCTGGAGCTGAGTCCCAGCCACGGCGGCGCCATGGCCGACCTCGCCAACGTCTACGTGGCCCTCGGCAGATTGGACGAGGCGCTGGATTGGGCCATGAAGAACTACATGCTCAACCCGAACCAGATCCACGCACCCTACCACGTCAGCTTGCCTCTTATTCAGCTGAATGACGATTCGGCCACCGCGCGCTATCTGCTGGCGGCCGAACGACGCCGGCCGACGGAGTTACGAGTCCAGGGCCTCCTCGCCTGGCTGGAGTACCGGCGGGGTCAGTCGGCGGCGGCGCTCGCGCGTGCGCGGCGGCTGGTCGCCCAGAACCCCGAGGACACCGAGGGTCCGCCCATCCTCGCGGAGCTGGCATGCCTCACTGGCGCACCCGATGCCGAACGTCTTCCCAAGCCGCTGGTCGACGCCGATCCGTCGACGCCATCGCAGTACTCGGCCGCGGGGCTCCGGGCGATGTATGCCCTGGAGCTGCATCGGCGGGGCGACGACAGCACCGCACACCGACTGTGGGCCCAGTCCGCCGCGGCGGCGGAGGCGCAGCTCAGCACGGGTGCGGAGGGCCCAGCGGCCCCCATGGAACTTGCAGCGATCAATGCCATCGAGGGCAAACCCCAAGCAGCGATGGATTGGCTCGAGAAGGGCTACCGGGCGGGTTGGAGAGATGCCCGGCAGTTGCGACTCGATCCATTCTTCGCCGCAGTTCGCGAGGAGCCGCGCTATCAGGCCGTGCTGGCGAGCGTCGACCAGGACGTGATGGAGATGCGGAAGCGAGCGGCGGCAGCGCACCCGGAAATTCTCACGGCGGGGCCGGGGTTGTGAGGCTGGACCGGGTCGTAACTAAGGAACAATCGCGGAGGCCACGCATGCGACGCCATCTTCTCAGTGTGATCCCCCTGCTGGTCCTGGGGGCCGCCTGCCAGGACCATTCCAGCGGCCCTACGGAGCGCGGCACGTCGCGCGTCCTCCTCACCGACGACCCCTTCCCCTACTATCGGGTGGCAACTGTCGACCTCTACGTGGTGAGCGTGTCGGCCTCGCTCGCGCCCGATACCACCGCCTCCGGCGGCGCCTTCGTCACGGTGGCCACGCCCGATCGCCGGATCAACCTCCTGGCGCTGCAGGGCGGCGTCACCGATGAACTTGGCAGGGTGACGCTGCCATCCGGCGCCGTCAAGGCGGTGCGGCTGGTCATCGACACCGACTCCTCGAGCATCACGCTCGCGAATGGGCAGGTACTGACCTCCACCTCCACGCCCGGAATCGACTGGCAGTCGAGCGCCGGGCGACCGGTGCTCAATGCACTGATCCAGGACCAGATCCTGGTGCCGGACAGTGGGGGGCAGATCGTGATGGTGTACGACGTGGGAGAGGCGTTCATCCCGCCGCAGGTGATCAACCCGGCCAGTACGGACAGCGGCTTCATCTTCTCGCCGGTGCTCAGGGCAGCCGACGGTCAGCGGACCGGAGCGATCTCGGGAACGGTGGTGGCCTCAGGCACCGGCGTACCGGTGGCCAATGCGTCGCTGCAGCTCTTCCTTGGCAAGGTGGGTACGCCGGAGAACACCTGGCCGAGGTTCGGCACGGCGCGGACCGACTCGAGCGGGGCGTTCAGGTTCGCCTTCGTCACGCCCAGCAGCCACTGGGCCACCGGGGTGTTCGCGGGCTCGGTGTACATCGTGACAGCGGATCCTCCACCCGGTACCGGGCTAACCCGCACCACGGTGGACAGCATTGTGGTGACGGCGGGC
>DASPUE010000353.1:0-12198 GCA_035623055.1 Gemmatimonadales bacterium | reverse complement strand
ATGGCACCGCCCAGATTCGGGAGACCTGGCCGGATCTGGATCGCGGCCTGTCTGCTGCCGATGCCCTCGAAGGCACCGAGCTGGATCCACACCTTGGCCACGTTCCCGAGGCCGCTCTGGAACACGATCCGACCCGCAACCAGCGGCCGATCTCTCCTTCTTCTCTGGAACGGCTCGGCACCTGTCCCCTGGCGTGGTTCTATCGCTACGTCCTCGGCCTCTATCTCCCCGACGATCCCGAGTATGACCCCGAGCTCTGGCTGGACCCCCTCCAGCGCGGGCGGCTGCTGCACGAGGTCTTCGATCGATTCGAGCGCCTGTTTCGCGGACGGCAACAGGAGATTCTCGAGGACCCGGCCGAGGCGGCGCTGTTAGAGATCGTCGCCGTTGCCCTGGCCCGCTGGCGGGAGGAAGTCCCGCCGCCGAGTGAAACCGTGCGACTCGCTGAGGAGACGGAGATCCGCCGGTCCGCACTGTCGTTTCTCGCCATGGAGCGGCGCCAGTTGGCGAGGAGGGAGATCGAGCGCTGGGAGGAGATCGAGTTCGAGATCGATCCCGCGCGGGCGCGCTATGCCCTGCCCGATGGAAGCAGCTTCGCGTTGCGGGGACGGATGGACCGGGTCGATCGCCGTGCCGATGGCGGGCTCGTCGTCATCGACCACAAGACCGGGGTGCCGGCCAAGTTTGTCGTCGGCTCCAAGGATGCCCCGTTTCGGGGCGGCCGGCTCCTGCAGCCGGCCTTGTATGCCGCGGCCGCCGAGCAGCAGCTGGGCGCCAAGGTCATCCGCTTCGAGTACCGGTTCCCCACGCCGCGGGGCCGGAACGAAAAAGCGGCCTTTTCCGCCGCCGAGTTGGCCCGCGCGCCGGCGCTCGTGTTGAGCGTGCTCAGCCACACGCGCGACGGCAACTTCATCCCGACCGACAAGCCCGACGACTGCACTTGGTGCGACTATCGCTCCAACTGCCGGGTACGTGATGCGGAGGGCCGTTTTTCGGAGCCCGTCTCCCCCCGGGCCGAATGGGCTCGGCGGAACGCCACGATCCTGGGCTTGGTAGCGATGGCGGCACGACGGAACAAGGAATCATGAGCACGCCGACCTTCGCCGATCAGCCGGCGCGCGACCGGATCCGCTCCGACCTGGCGACCAATCTGTTGGTAGAAGCGGGCGCCGGCTCGGGAAAGACCACCTGCCTCGTCGAGCGGATGCTGAGCCTGGTGCGCCAGGGGGAGCCGGTCGAGCGGATCGCCGCGGTGACCTTCACCCGCAAGGCGGCTAACGAACTCCGTGAGCGGTTTCAGGTGGAACTCGAGCGGGCCATCCGCGTGGCCCCGGAGCCGGAACAGAGTCGGCTCGATCTCGCCCTCCGCCGACTGGATCACACCTTTCTTGGGACGATCCACGCCTTCTGCGGCCGTTTGCTGCGCGAGCGGGCGGCGGAGGCGGGGCTCGACCCCACGTTTGAAGAGGTGGACGAGGAAGGGCTGGCCCGGCTCCGCGAGACGTTCTATCGCGAGTGGCTGGAACGCGGTCGAGTGACGGATGATCTCAACCTGCAGGCGCTCCGCGGAGTCGGCATCGATCCACGAGATCTGGCGGAAGCCTTCGCCCGCGTGGTGGAGTATCCGGACGTCCGCTTCACGCTGACCGAAACACCCCGGCCAGACCATGCCGAGTGCCGGCGCCAATTGGACCTGCTCCTGCAGGACGGACGGGCCCTCCTGCCGGAGGAGGAGCCTCCGGCCGGCTGGGACGAACTCCAGAGTGTGGTCCGGCAGCTCTTGTATCTCGAGGGTGTGCACGACTTCGGTGACCTTGCGGCCTTTGCGGACGCGATCGGGCTGCTGAGTTCCAGCGCGTGCAGGGTGACCCAGAATCGCTGGGGAGAGAGCCGGGAGACAAAGCAAGCCGCGAAGGCGCTCGGGGAGCGGTTCTCGGCGTTTCTCACCACTCGCGCCGAACCGCTGCTCGCCCAGTGGCGCGCCCACCGCTATCCGATGGTGATGCGGTTTCTCCTCTCGGCCGCTCAGCGGTTCGCCGAAGAGCGGCGCCGGGATGCACGACTCGGGTTCCAGGATCTGCTGATGCTGGCGGCCGATCTGCTCCGGTCTGATGAGGGGGCTCGCCTCGCGCTGGGCGAGCGCTACCGGCGGCTCTTGGTGGACGAGTTCCAGGACACCGATCCGGTTCAGGCCGAGGTGTGTTTCCTGCTCACCGCCGATCCGTCGAGCGGAACTGATTGGCGGGAGGTACAACCCAGGCCGGGAAGTCTCTTCGTCGTTGGCGACCCGAAGCAAAGCATCTACCGCTTCCGTCGCGCGGATCTCGAGACCTACGGCTTCGTCCGTGACCGATTCAGCCGGTTCGGCGCGGTGCTCCAACTCACTCAGAACTTTCGCTCCACTCGACCGATCGAAGAGTTCGTCAACGACTTCGCCACCCGGGTGTTCCCCACGGAGCAGACCCGGGAACAGGCGGGCTTCGCCCCCATGCACACGGCCACGGTAGCCGAGGCCCGAGACGGTGTGTTCGCGTATCCGGTGGAGCCGGAAGCAAAACGCCAGGACTCGCTCGAGCGGGAAGCCGGAGAGCTGGCCGGGTGGATCGCGCGGCGCATCGCAGAGCAGGATCGGGGGCCGGGCGACTTTCTGATTCTGGTTTACCAGAAGGATTGGGTGGCGCCGTTCGCTAGGGCACTCGCCGAGCGGAACGTTCCGGTGGTCACCACCGGCGCCCGGCTGCCGCAGGAGCGAGAGCTGCGGGAGTTGCGACTGTTGCTGGATGCGCTCGCCGATCCCGGCAACCCGGTGCGGGTCACCGCCGTGCTCGAAGGACTCTTCTTCGGGTTGAGCCACGCCGATCTCTACCAGGCTCGTCGCGCGGGGGTCGAGTTCACCGCGCTCCGGGTACCAGGCCACGAGGGCCCGGTCGCGCGGGCCATCACCCAGCTGCACGGCTGGTGGCGTGACGCCGAGCGACTGCCGCCGGACCTGCTGCTGGAACGGCTCTTCGACCAGACCGGGCTCCTCCCATACGCCGCGAGTCAGCCACTCGGCGAGGGGCGCGCCGCAACCCTGTTCCACCTTCTGGAGACGGTGCGCGCCGCGGTGGCCCAGGGGGCCGCGACCGTGCAGGACGCGATCGCCGCGGTCGACCGCGCACTCGAGCTCGAGGTTTCCGTCACCCTGCAGCCCGGCCGAACCGATGTGGTTCGGGTAATGAACCTGCATCAGGCGAAGGGGCTCGAAGCAACGGTGGTCGTCCTCGCGGCCCCTCTGGAGCGAGGTACCTTCGAAACCACCTTCCACGTCCACCGCTCAGCGCACGGTGCGGAGGGCGGCTTGGCGGTGCTGGTGCAGCGGGGGAGACGCAAGCAGCTGCTGGCGCACCCGCCGGACTGGGACCGCATGCGAGCGACGGAGGACCGATTCCTCGCCGCAGAAGCGGAGCGCCTCCTCTATGTGGCCGCAACCCGCGCTCGCCGGGAATTGGTGATCGGTCAGGCCGCGCCGGGTCCACGGAGTGCAACTAATCGCTCGATCTGGGCCCGATTCGGTGAATCGCTGACTCGCCACTCCCAGTCGCTCGTCCTCGGGTTCTCCGAAGCTCCAGGGCGCCGACCGCTCGGGAGGTCGGCGGTGGAAATCCAGAGCGATGCCTCCAGCGCCACCGCGCGCTTGCAGGCCGCCGCGAAGCCGTCGATCACCTTTGAGACCGTCACCGGCGCCCTCCGCCACGAGCGGATGGAGGTGGCGCAGTATGACTTGCCCGCCGCCCAGGCTCCATTCCGCGGCCCGAAGTGGGGCAGCGCCATCCATCGGGCCATCGAAGCGTTGGGTCGGGGACGGAGCGGCGACTCGCTCCGGACCTTCCTCATGGCGGTCGTCCGGGAAGAAGGAGTGGGGGACACCGAGACCGAGCGTGGCGACGCGGTGCGGGAGCTGGAGCGGTGGCTCGAGCGACTTCGCGGGCGGGCCGAGTGGCGCGCACTGCTGGCTGCGCCGGAGCGGTGGTTCGAGCTGCCAGTGATGCGGTGCGAGGAAGAGGACGGTGTCCGTCGGCTCACCGAGGGCGTCGTCGACGCCTTGGCTCGGGACGGACTCGGCTATCAGCTGCTGGACTGGAAGAGTGATGCCGTCCGCGGCGAGGCGTGGGAGACCCGCCTCCACGATTACCAGAAACAGGTGCTTCGCTATGCGGGCCTGCTCGGCGCGCTGGGGCATTTCGTGGCGGAAAGCCGGGTCGTGCACCTTCCCGCCGGCGAGGGTCGTCAGCGCGACAGCCAGTAGGACACCTTGAGCAGGAAAGTGTCCTGCGAACGGAGCGAGAACAGCTGCCGGAAGTCGCCGAAGTACGAATCGGTGCCCTCGCGGGGGTCGTCCGCCTCCCGTCCCTGGCTCCACACCAGGAAGATGGTCGAGCCGGGCCGATACTCCCAGCGAAACACCAGATTGGAGCGAAACTCCTTGAAGTTGAAGCCGCCGGGGTTGTTGGTGATCGAGGTGTCTGCGTAGGGCTTGAACCGGTCCGCGTACTGCGTGGCCCGCGGCTGATTGAGCTCGCGCACGTCGGTATAGGTCCCCTTCGACACAAACGGCTGGGCGTAGAGCTGCAGGGACAGCGTTGGCGTGAAGGTGAAGTCAAACCGCCAGGTGAGTCCCAGCGTTTTCTGGTCCAAGTGGGCAAAGGTGTAGTGTGTGAGGCCGGTCAGCGAGTCGGTGAAGTTGTCGTACCACTGGGCATCGTAGTGGTTGAGATGGAGGTTCGCGCTCAATGAGGTGGCGAGCCGGGTGGAGACTTTGAGGTCGAGCTCGGGGTTCAGAGCCAGAGTGTTGGTGCGGCCGCCGTCGGTCCGGAAGTAGTTGAGCCAGAATATGGGGACCAATGGCCGTCGGCTGTCTCCATCCACCTCGAACCAGGGAGCGAGATACGGCTCCTGTCGGAGGGCGGGACCCCCGCGGGCACAGCGGTCGCAAAACGTGGTCCCGAGCTGCCCCAGGGTCCCTCCGGCATGGACGTACCACCGGTCGTTGAGCTGCATGTGGAAGTTGGTGTTGGCCGCACGCTCCGTCGGCAGTCCGGCGGTCGTCCAGTATTGCCACCAGTTGAAATTCCAGTTGAGCCGCTGCCAGAGGCCGTTGGGTCGGTTGAACTTGAGTCCAAACCAGTTGTTCCAGCTCTGTTGATCGGACTGAAGCAGGAAGCCGAGATCGTTGATCTCGAACCCCGGCGAGCGACGCAGATAGCTGGTCTCCCAGTTGGTGCGCTCCCCTCCCACCTTGCCGATGTGAATCTCTTCCGCGTCGCCGCTGAGCGTGGTAAGCGAGGAATCCACCCGCAGACTCCCGTCGGGGCGCTGGTAGAGATGCACCGGGTCGGTCTGGGTGAGCAGCATGGCCGCGGGGCTTCCCGAGACACGGCTCAGGTCCACCGACGCGCTGATTTCGTAGCGCTTCTCCAGAAAGCGCCGCCGGAGGTCGAGGGCTCCGACGTATCCTGAACTGCGCAGGTACGGCGCACTCCACTGGTCGAGGCTCCGGTTGACGCCCGTGAACATGACCCCGGCGCTGCCGTTGCCGCTGTCATAATCCTGGGTCAATCGAAGCACGGAGTAATTGGTCGCCGGCTCGAGCGTGACCCCGCCGGTCCCTTCGGTGCGCTGCGTGAAGGCGTCCAGCGCGCCGATGGAAAGGCCGCCCGGCAGGCGTCCGGTGAGCTTGGCGGCGCCCAGGATGGTCGTGGCCTGAGCGGAAGTGGAGTCACCATATTGGTCGGCCAGTTGGGGCGACCGGCCGATCCGCCGGGAATAGAACAGCCCTTCGCCGTTGCAGTTCACCTGGCTGCAGTCGACGTCGAAGTTGAACAAGCCGCGTCCTTCGACGAAGAACGGCCGCTTCTCATCGAAGAAGGTCTCGAACGCCGTCAGGTTGAGCACCGCTGGGTCCGCTTCCACCTGCCCGAAGTCCGGATTGATCGTCGCGTTGAGCGTGAGGTTCGAGGCGATCCGGTACCTGAGGTCGCCGCCGATGTCTACGCTCTGATGCCGCTCGAGGTCCGCCCCGACCGGGCGGGGTTCGCTCTTGGTCACCAGGTAGGGCATCAGCTCGGACCGGGCCGGGCGGGCCAGGTGAGCCAGACCCGTGAGCTCGCCGAACTGCGAGACGAAACCGGCGTGGGAGGTCCGGTAGAGAGGCCAGCTCACCTGCTCGGTGTAGCGTTGGATGTTTCGCCAGATGAGAATGCCGAAGCTGCGCGAGTCTCCCGAGGCGTAGTGGAGCTGGGAAAGCGGGATCCGGTACTCCGCCGTCCAGCCAAGGGAATCAATCCGGGTCGCGACATCCCACACCCCGTCCCAGGCCACGTCCTCGGTGCCGTCATTGTAGATGGCGTAGTCGACCTTCACACCAGCCGGATTCACCACGAACTCATAGCCCGTTCTCCGGTCCCGGTAGGGATCCACCATGATGATGATCTGATCGGAGGCGGTCTGGACGTCGCGGCGGGAGAGCAGGCTGATGATGCTGTCGGGGTGGGTATCGAACGCGCGTACGAAGACATACAGATTGCGCTCGTCGTAGGCGATCCGCGCCATGGTCTGCTGCTTCGGTTCCGCATCCTCCGAGGGCCTGACTTCCCGGAACGCGGTGATCGGCTGGGCGATGGACCAGATCGGATCATCATCCCGGCCGTCCAGCACCGGCGGCCGTTCGGCACGGGCCGCTGCGACAATCGAAAGCGGACCCGCGACGGCGGGAGGAGGAGTCGCGATCTGGGAGGCCTGCACCAGCAAGAGAACGCCCAGGGCAGAGGGCACGCCGACCGGCCGGGAAGATGTTTCCCCTTAGACGGCGCTTGGCGGCGCACGGTTGCAACCGGCGGGGCCGACATGGACCAGGCATGCTCGATGCCCGGCCGAATCGGGAGCCCGCCGCGGGGCCCCTGACGGGGTATCATCCACAAGGAGCACACTCTCTTGGCGCCCGCTCTTGATGGGACGTCCCGCAATCGCGGAGGACGAGTCGATGCCCGGTATCCTGCTGAGAATCAGCTGCCTGGTTGCGATCCTGGGATTGGCCTACCAGGCGGCCGCTGCCTGGAGTCTGCGGGCGTGGCGCCGCCGCGGCGGGGTCCCTTCGGGTCGCCAGCCCCCAGTCACCCTGCTCAAGCCGCTCGCAGGGATGGAGCCGGAGCTGTACCAGAACCTCCGTTCCTTCTGCCGCCAGGAATACCCGGACTACGAGATCGTATTCGGAGTACAGGTTCCGGACGATCCCGCTATTCCGATCGTCGAGCGGTTGACCCGCGAATTTCCCCGCCGAGACATCACGCTGGTGGTGGACCCCCGTTCCATCGGCGTCAACCGGAAAGTCGGGAACCTCGCCAACATGATGCGGGTCGCGAGTCACGACCTGTTGATCGCAACCGACAGCGATATCCGGGTGGGCGCCGACTACCTGCGGACCATTGTGGCCCCGCTGCTCGAGCCGGACACCGGCATGGTCACCGTGCTCTACGCCGGCTGTCCCGGAGGCTCCATCTGGTCCCGGCTCGGGGCACTCGGCGTGAACGAAGGCATGTTGCCTTCGGTACTCGTCGCTCGGCGACTGGGTGTGCGGGTGTTCGCCTCCGGTGCGACGATGGGTCTGCGGCGGGAAGTGCTCGAGGCGATGGGCGGCTTCGAGGCCGTGGCGGATGATCTTGCCGACGATTACCGGCTCGCGGCGCTGGCGCGGGCTTCGGGCCGGCGTACCGTCCTCTCGCCTTACCTGGTCGAGACCATCATGTCCGAATCGAGCGTGAGCGAACTGGTCCGCCACGAGTTGCGGTGGAGCCGCACGATTCGCGCGCTACAACCTGCCGGCCACGCCTTCTCGTGGCTCATGCTCGGCATTCCCGTGGCCATCCCGCCGATGCTCATCGGGCACCTGGCTGGCTGGACCTTCACCTTTCCAGCCGCATGGCTGGTGCTGCGCTGGTGGCTCCACCGGGAAGCGAGCCTGACCGTGGGGCGTGCCGAATCGTTGTGGCTGATCCCACTCAGGGAAGTGCTGTCCTTCTTCGTCTGGGTCGCGAGCTACAGCGGTCGGCAGGTGGAATGGCGAGGCCAGCGCTTCGCCGTCGACCGGAGCGGTCGCATGGCTCCGCGAGGTGCGGCCTGAAGAAGCTTCGGACGGTCAGGTCAGCGATGTAGCGATGGTTGGCGTCATGCGGTAACCTAGAGGCTCCAACGGAGGCCGTTCGCGATCATGCCCGTCACCATGGCCGTTATTGACCCGGTCGAGATGTCCATCCGGCTGGGGACAGCGCTTGTGCTTGCCGGTCTTCTCGGGCTCAACCGCGATCTCCACAACAAGCCGGCCGGTGTTCGTACCCATGGACTAGTGGCGCTCGGGGCGGCGCTCATCACCCTGGTGAGCATTCAGCTGGCGCCAGCCGAACCCGGTACTGGCGACGCCGTGATCCGGATCATCCAGGGGGTGATCACCGGTATCGGGTTCCTCGGCGGCGGGGTGATCCTGCATGGTATGGCCGAGTCGGAAGTGCGCGGGCTTACCACGGCCGCGTCGCTCTGGCTGGTGGCCGGCATTGGGATCGCCTGTGGGGCCGGACTGTGGGTGCCGGCGTTCCTGACCGCCGGCCTGGCCCTCGTCGTGTTGATCGTCGGCGGCAGGATCGAACGGGCGGTCCACCGGCTGCTCGATCGCGCCTCTCCCCGCGACGCGAACAGCGATCCGCAGTGAACATCCGGGGCAGCACCCGCCGCTTCGAGACCTGGTTGGGCCGCCAGCTGCGGCTCGTCCCCGCCGACCTCCGTCTCAAGCACCAGCGCATGAAAGAGGATGAGTTCTTCTTTCTGCGTGCCACCTACTATCGCTGGGCCGAGCTGTGGGCGGAGCGGGCTTCGAAGCTTCCCGCTGGGCCGTCGGTTCTCTCTGTCGGCGACCTTCATATCGAGAACTTCGGGACTTGGCGCGACGCCGAGGGGCGGCTGGTCTGGGGAATCAACGACTTCGACGAATGCGACTGGCTTCCGAACACTCAGGACCTGGTGCGTCTCGCCAGCAGCGTGCTGCTCGCGCTGCAGGGCCATCGGCTGGCCCTGAAGCCCGAGGACGCGTGTGCGCGGCTGCTCGAAGGCTATGACGCCTGTCTTGAAGCGGGAGGACGGCCCTTCGTGCTGGGGGAAAGCCATCACGCCCTGCGACTCATGGCCGTCGAGCGCCTGAAGGAGCCTGGCAAGTTCTGGGAGAAGATGAACCGACTGCGCCCGATCCACCGTCCCTGTCCCGCTGGAGCCCGGAAGGCTTTGCGACGCCAGCTGCCGGACCCCGACCTGCCCATCGAGGTCTTTCATCGGGTGGCGGGACTGGGGAGCCTCGGGCGGGAACGGTACGTCGCGATCGCACACTGGGACGGTGCCCGGATTGCGCGGGAGGCGAAGGCCCTGGCCCCGCCGGCGACCGCCTGGGTGGCCGGAGTGAAATCACGCGTCGCCCACTACCGCACGATCCTGGAGAAGTCCATCCGCTGCGCCGATCCCATGGTCCGGGCTCGGCGCCGATGGATCGTGCGACGGCTCGCCCCGGACTGCTCGCGCATTGAGCTGACCGACCTGCCTAAACGGTGGGACGAGGCCCGCCTGTTGTACGACATGGGCTGGGAGACGGCCAACATCCATCTCGGCACGGGGCGCCCCAAGGCGCTGCGCCGGGCGTTGGCGGCCCTGGGATCGGAGTGGCTGTTGCCCGCGGCGACGCAGATGGCCGAGACGGTCCGACGGGACTGGCAAGAATGGAGTGGAGCCTAGGACACACTGAGCGTGTGACCAGTGTCCTTCATGACAAATTAGTCATTCGGGTGGCGCTGGCGAAATGGCGTCCGTCCCCGTATGCTTCCCAAGCCTTCCGTGCGGGTTTCCCCTCACCCGAGACCAACATGCTCTCACCCCGGCCGTCCCGGGCGAACGTCCAGTCGCGGGCTCGAAGCAACCAACGTCTGCGCATCGGCATCATCGACATCGTCGAAAACTCCCCACGGCCCGGGCTCTACGGCCGCCTGATGAACGCGAATTTCGCGAGCATCATGCCGCAATCCATCGCGGTCTGGTGCGAGCAGGCGGGCCATCAGGTGCACTTGGTCTGCTATACAGGGTACGAGGATCTCCTCGCTGAGTTCCCCGAGAACTACGACATGGTCTTCATCGGGGCCTTCACCACGGCGGCCCACCTGTCGTACGCGCTGAGCACCCTCTTCCGGTCGCGAGGCGCCGTCACGGTGCTGGGGGGCCCGCACGCGCGCTGCTACCCGGAGGATGCCCAGCGGTACTTCGACTACGTCGTGGGTTTCACCGACAAGAGTGTCATCGAGGAGATCCTCGCCGATCGGGGGAGGCATCGCCCCTTCGGCCGGTACCTCGCGGCGGAAAGACAGCCTAGCGAGCTGCCCCTGCTCGAGGAGCGGTGGAAGTTCGTGTCCCCCACGCTGGACAAGGCGCCGTGGGTCAAGTTCGTGCCGATGCTGGGCAGCCTCGGATGCCCGTATACCTGCAGCTTCTGCATCGATTCGACGGTGGAGTACCAGCCGATGGGGTTCGATCGGCTGCGGCAGGACCTGCGCTTCCTGCTCACCAAGATGAAGGATCCGATCGTCGGCTGGCACGATCCCAACTTCGGGGTTCGCTTCGACGACTATATGGATGCCATCGAGGAATCGGTACCGCCCAACCGCATGCGCCACATCGCGGAAAGCAGCCTGTCGCTCTTGTCGGAGGCGCACCTCAAGCGGCTGCAGCGGAACGGATTCCAGGCCATCCTGCCGGGAATCGAATCGTGGTACGAGATGGGGAACAAGGCCAAGACCCGCAAGACCGGGATGGAGAAGGTCAAGCAGGTCGCGGAACATGTGAACCTCATCATGCGCTACGTGCCCTACGTCCAGACCAATTTCGTGCTGGGCATGGACAGCGATGAGGGCCCCGAGCCCTTTGAGTTGACCAAGCGATTCCTGGACCTCGCTCCGGGCGCCTTCCCGGCCTATTCGCTCCTCTCCGCCTTCGGACGGGCCGCGCCGCTCAACCTGGAGTACCAGCGCAGCGGTCGGGTCTTGCCTTTCCCGTTCGGAACGTTGGACAACAACCGCGCCATGAATGTCCGCCCGTTGCACTACGAGTGGCGTGAATTCTACGACGGCGTCGTCGGACTCACGGCCTACTCCTTCTCCTGGAAGGCCATCGCTCGGCGCTTCGCCGCCAACCGGCTCTCCATCCCGCGCTGGATGAACGTGGTCCGGGCGATTTCCTCGGAAGGGTTCGGCCGGCTGCGCTATCACACCGAGGTGCGGCGTCGCCTCGATGCCGATCCGACCATGCTGCCGTTCCTCGAAGGGGAGACCGATCAGGTCCCGTCATTCTACATCGAACGGTTGCTGTCCGAGCTGGGACCGCTCGCTCAGCACGTGCCGCCGGGCGGCATGGAGCACGATCCGCTCGCCTACCTGAAGAGCACCGGTGGGGACACGACTCTGGTAAGCCTGCAGGGCTCGGCCTGATCCCAGAACGAGGTCTCGGGTAGAACAAGAAGGGGGCCGTGCCTGCGCACGGCCCCCTCGTCTTTCAGGTCCAGGCCTGCCGACTCAGCGGCGCCCGCCGACGAAGTGACCTCGCCCGAACCCGATCCCGACTCGGACTCGCGGACCGTAGAACCAGGGGTAGTAGGGGTAATAGCCGTAGTACCACGGACCGTACCATGGCCAGTACCACCCGGCGTAGTAGCGTGACGGCTGGCTCGGCGTGACCGCGTAGCTGACCAGATCGTAGTCATAGCGGCCGCTCGTCATGCGGTCGACCAGGTCCAGCAAGGTTGCCTCCGCATCGTCTTCATGCTGCGCCGGCGCGAGGGCCCGGTAGTCCCAGCGGCCGTTCCGCGCGAAGTCGTCGAAGTTGAACGGTTCGTCGCTCCGCGCGGCCAATACCGTTCCGGGTCCCTGCCGCTCGTCGACGACGAACGCCTCCCGGTCGCCCCGACTGCGCACCTCGAACTCGCGGCCGCCCCGCACCCGGTCGGTATCGTCCGGGCTGAGCGGGAACAAGACCCGGACTCTTCCATCGCCGTCCAGGCGGAGCACCAGCAGGTATCCGTCTTTCTGGAGCCGTACTTTGACTCGAGCCCGGTCGCCGCGCTCATAGGTGTCGTCGGAGAGC
>DASPUE010000352.1:0-2514 GCA_035623055.1 Gemmatimonadales bacterium | reverse complement strand
TTGAGTCCCTTGCGCGAGGCTACAGCCGCTCGCTCGCATGGGCGCTCCGCCGTCGGGGTACCGTGCTGCTCGGTGCCTTGGGGACGATCATGCTGGCCGTGCTGCTGTTCCGGAGTCTCAAGCGGGAGTTCATCCCCGCGGACGACCAGGGCTGGTTCCTGACTTTCGTGGTCGCGCCGGAGGGCAGCTCCCTTGCCTATACCGATGGGTATCAGCGCCAGGCCGAGGCGATCCTCGCCAAGACGCCGGAAGTGGAGAGCTACTTCAGTGTGGTGAACTTCGGAACCGGGCCCAACAGCGGCATCCTGTTCACCAAGCTCAAGGACTACAAGGACCGCAAGCGAAACGTCGACCAGATCCTCGGCTCGGTGCAGCCGCAGTTCTTCGGCATTCCGGGAATCTTCGCCTTCGCGAGCAATCCCCCGGCCATCGGCGGCTTCGGCAAGCCGGTGCAGTTCGTGGTGCAGAACCCTGATTTCGGGCTGCTGGCTTCGGCAATGGACACCTTCGTGAACCGGGCTCGACAGATCCACGGCCTGCAGAACGTCGACACCGATCTGCGGGTGAACCGGCCCCAGCTCACCGTGCGCTTCGACCGGGACCGTGCCGAAGACCTCGGCGTACCGGTCGGTGACATCGCCGCGACCCTGCAGACGATGCTGGGCGGGCGGAAGGTGAGCACCTACACCCGGGACAACAAGCTGTACAACGTGATGGTCCAGCTGGATCCGCGGGAGCGGGCGACACCGTCCGACGTGGCCGGCCTCTACGTGCGGGGGCGCGAAGGGCAGCTGGTCCAGCTGGCCGCGGTGACCCGGGTGGACGAAGGGGTGGGCCCCCGCCAGCTCAACCACTACAACCGGATCGCGGCCTTCACCATGGACGGGACGCTCGCGCCGGGCTTCACCCTGGGCGAGGCCCTCGATTCGCTCAACGCCCTCGCCCGCGAGGTGCTGCCGAAGGGAAGCACGACCGCGCTGGCGGGCGAGTCGCGCGAGTTGGAGGAGAGCGGCGGCTCGCTGTATTTCGCCTTCGGGCTCGCGCTGGTGGTGGTGTTCATGGTGCTGGCTTCGCAGTTCGAATCGATGATTCACCCGTTCACGGTGCTGCTGGCGGTGCCCCTCGCGGTGACCGGGGCACTGGCGGTGCTGTGGGTGGCCGGCTCGACGGTGAACCTCTACAGCCAGATCGGCATGATCCTGCTCATCGGGCTGGTCACCAAGAACTCGATCCTCCTGGTGGAATACGCCAACCAGTTGCGGGAGGCGGGGCGGTCCGCGGTAGAGGCGATGCTTGAGGCCGGGCGGATCCGGCTCCGCCCGATTCTCATGACCTCCGTGGCCACGATCACCAGCGCGGTGCCGGTGGCGCTCGGACTGGGAGCCGGCTCGATCAGTCGCCGGCCGCTCGGGTATGCCATCGTCGGTGGCGTGTTCGTCTCCACCATTCTCACACTCTACCTGGTGCCCGTGGTGTATACGCTCTTCGATCGGCTGGTCGCGCGCGAGCATCGAGACGTCACGCTGACGGCTCCGAGCCCGGTGCCGGCGGAGGAAGCCCGGTGATCGCACTCCTGCTCGGCGCTCAGCTCGCAATGGCGGCGCCCGCGATCGACATCGATTCGCTCCCGGTGGTCACCCTGGATGAAGCGTTGAGCCGGTCGGTGCGCCTCAATCCCGATTACGTCCGGGCCCTGAGCACGGTCGCCGAGGCTGACTGGATCCGGAAGACGGCCCGGGTGGCGTTCTTCATTCCAGCCGTGTCCGCCACCCTCGACTACACCAAATACTCCCAGGCGTTCTTCAACATCGGGACGTTCAACCAGTCGAGCACGGCGTCGACTTTCCAACTCACGGCGAGCTATGAGCTGTTGAGCGCGCGGAAGTTCACGGAACTTGGCCGAACCGCCGCCCAGCTCGAGAACGCCCAGGCGACTGAGGCGCAGCATCGCTATGCTGCAGCCCTGCTGACCGAGTCGGCCTACTACGCCGTGATCTCGGATGCGGAATTTGCGCAGGTGGAGCGGGACCGGGTGGCGCGGGCGGAAGCGCAGCTGGCCCTCGCCCGCGCGCGCGTCGCGACGGGGGCCGCGGTCCAGTCGGACTCGTTGACGGTGGTGCTGGAGCTGGTGCGGGCCCGAAGCAGCCTGCTGTCTCGAGAATCCCAGCTCCGGGTCTCGCGGCTGGAGCTCGGGCGCCGAGTCGGGACCGACGGCCCGGTGGACGCCGCGCCGCTCGATACCCTGGTGCCGGCCCGCCTTCCCCTCGGCCTTCCCGAGGCAGTGATGCAGGCCCTCCAGCAAGGACCCGAGTATCGTGCTGCCCGGTCGGCGGAACGGGCCGCGGACGTGGCCCTCAGCGGACGCCGTGGCGCCTATCTGCCCATTCTGACCCTGACCGCCGCGCACGCCCGCTTCGACGAGCACATCTTCCCGAGCGCCAGCAACGTCTCGTCGATCACCATCACCGCTTCGCTGCCGCTGTGGGACAACGGCCAGCGCGAGCTGGCCATCAT
>DASPUE010000351.1:0-6702 GCA_035623055.1 Gemmatimonadales bacterium | reverse complement strand
CTTCATTCACGAGCTCGGTCACTTCCTGGCGGCGAAGTGGGCCGGGATCCGGGTGCACCGCTTCGCGCTGGGCATGGGAAATCCGGTCCCCGGTCTCTCGTTCCGCCGCGGCGACACCGAGTACGCGATCTGCTGGCTCCCCCTCGGCGGCTACGTGAAGATGGCGAGCCGCGAGGAAGCCGCGACCTCGAGCGCCCTCGAAGGAGGCCTGCCCGAGGACCGCCCCGAGGGCGCGCCGCCCGTTGCACCGGAGGAGTACTTCGAGGCGAAGCCGGTCTGGAAGCGTATGATCGTGATTCTGGCGGGCGTCACGATGAACGTGCTCTTCGCCTGGGCGGTCTATGCCGGACTCAAGTATCACTACGGCGAACCGCTCAACCCGATAACCACCGTCGGCCGGGTCGCCACGGATTCGCTTCCGCCAAGCGTGCGTCCGATTACCGCGCTCCAGCCCGGCGACCGGATCGTCGCGATCGGTGGCGTGCCGGTCGCCACCTGGGACGACATCGTCGAGGGGATAATCAGCTCCCCGGCCGACTCGGTCGTCATTGAGACTGCGACCGGAAAGCGAGTCGTCCTGCCGATCCACCGGTCGGCGCTGACCGAGCGGGCGGCGGCGGCCTACAGCATCGCCTACGCGCCGCCGCCAGTCCTCGGTGAGGTGGTGGCCGGCTATCCGGCCAAGGTGGCCGGGTTCGAGGTGGGAGATACTGTACTCAACGTGAACGGCGACAGCATTCCCGACTGGTGGGCCTTCTTCGACCGGATCCGGGCCAGCGCGGGAAAGGAGATGACCGTACTGGTGAAAGGGCCGGGCGGTCGGCGAGAGCTCCGAGTGGTCCCGCAAGCCGAGGAGGAGAAACAGCCCGATGGAACTACGCGGACGGTGGGCAAGCTCGGTCTCCGCGCTGCCGAGCCGGTGATCCACCGCGATCTCTCCTTCCTTCAGGCGGTCGTGACTGGCGGACGCGAGACCCGGATTGCATCCACCAAGATCTTCCGCACCGTACAGGGTTTGCTCTCCGCCAGGATCTCGACCCGGGAGGTCGGCGGTCCGATCATGATCGGGCAGGTGGCCGCCCAGACGGCCCGCCTCGGACTCGAGTCATTTCTGTCGTTCATGGGGCTCGTGTCGGTGAACCTGGCGGTGCTCAACCTGCTGCCGGTTCCAATTCTGGATGGTGGCCAGTTCATGTTCCTGCTGGCGGAGGGTATCCGGCGGAGGCCGCTCTCTCTGCAGCTGCGCGAACGCCTGACGATGGTCGGGCTGGTGCTCATCGTGATGCTGATGGTGCTGGCATTCAAGAACGATATCGCCCGCAACTGGGATGTGATCACCGGCTTCTTCGGCCGGATCTTTGGCGGTAGCCGATAGCAGGGCTGGCACGGCGGCTGCACCGGCCCGCCGCACGACGTCCCAATCGCCGCCTGGTGCTCAAAACCGGATTCCCCGGGGACAGGGCGGACGTGTCATCCTGTCTCCAGTGACATTTTGTCACCCGCTCTCACATCGTCCGATGTTGCGACGCTTACTATGACACTCCTCGCTCTCGAAGCCGTCACCAAACGCTATGGCGAGGTGACGGCGGTGGATGGCGTAACCTTCTCCGTGGACCGGGGCCAAGTGGTGGGCTTCCTTGGTCCCAACGGAGCCGGCAAGTCCACCACGATGCGCATGATCACCCAGTACCATGAGCCGGATGGCGGCCGCATTCTCTTTGACGGGGTGCCGCTCGCCGACGCCGGCCGCGACGCGAAGCGCCGGGTCGGCTACCTGCCGGAGAACAACCCGCTCTATACCGAGATGCTGGTCGCTGAATACCTGGACTTCGTCGGGCGCCTGCGGGAGCTGGCGGGACTGGCGCTGGCACAGGCCATCGACGAAGCCGTCGTCGCCACTGGAGTGGAGGCTGTCTTTCACCGTCCCATCGGGGAGCTGTCGAAGGGATATCGGCAGCGGGTCGGCCTGGCCGCGGCGATCCTGCACAAGCCCGATCTGCTGGTGCTGGACGAACCGACCGAGGGCCTCGATCCCAACCAGCGGGTGGAGATCCGGCACCTCATCGGTCATCTCGGCAAGGACCGGACGGTGCTTCTCTCGACGCACGTCCTTTCCGAGGTCCAGTCGGTCGCGTCCCGGTTGCTGATCATCAATCAGGGGCGTCTGGTTGCCGACGGACCCGCCGAGGAACTGGTGAACAGGGCGGGCGGGCAGGTACGGCTGACGGTTGAGGCGGCCGGCACCGGAGTCCTGGAGCAGCTCCGGCGGCTGCCCGGGGTGTCGGATGCGAAGGTGGCGGGAGAGGAGCAGGGGCGAGTGCGCGTCAGCCTCACCGCGACGCCGAGCAGCGACCTTCGTCCCGAGATCTTCCAGCTGGCGGCCCGCTCAGGGTGGACCCTGTACGAGCTGCATCAGGAGGCCGGCAGCCTCGAGGCGTTCTTCCGCGAGCTCACCGGACGGGGAGAGGCCGCATGAACCGGACGATGACCATCGCGCGGCGCGAGCTCAAGGCGCTGTTCGACAACCCGGCGGGTTATGTCCTGCTGATCGTGTTCCTGGTGGTGAACGCCTTCCTGTACTTCCGGGCGGCCTACCTGAGCAACACCGGCTCGCTGCGGCCCATGCTGGACATGCTGCCCTGGCTGCTCTTGTTCTTCGTGCCCGGAGTGGCCATGCGGACGCTGGCCGAGGACACCCGCACGGGGCAGCTGGAGGTGCTGCTCTCCCAGCCAATCACCGAGCTGGAACTGTTGCTCGGCAAGTATCTCGGGGCGGTGTTCTTCCTCTGGCTGGCGCTGCTGCTCACCCTCCCCATTCCGATCGGACTGTCGCTGGGCGCCGAGCTGCCCTGGGGCTCGATCGTCTCGCAGTACGTGGGATCAATGCTGCTCGCGGCGGGCCTCGCCGGCGTCGGCGTCTGGGCGTCCTGCATCACCCGGAGCCAGATCACGGCGTTCATTGTCGCCGTGGCGGTGATGTTCATCCTGGTGCTGGTGGGGCTCAACCAACTCGTCGTTGGTCTGCCGCCGCAACTCGGGACGATCGCTGCCCGGCTGGGAGTCCTGTCCCATTTCGACAGCATCGGCAGGGGCGTGATCGATCTCCGGGACGTCATCTACTTCCTGTCCCTGGCGGCGATCTTCCTGACGTTCGCTTACGGCGCGCTCATGCGGCGGAAGCTCGCGGCGGGGCATGCGGCGCTCCGCCGGCTCCGGTTGGGCGTCGTCCTGTTGGCGGGCATGCTGGTGGTGGTCAATCTGCTCGGCAACTACATCGGCGGACGAATCGACCTCACACCGGGCCGGGCCTACACCCTGTCCCCGGCGACCCGCCAGCTGGTGGGGCGTCTCGAAGACATCGTCACCATCAAGGTCTTCGCCTCCAGCGGGCTGCCGGCGGAAGTGGCCCTCCTCAAGCGCGATATCGACGACCTGCTCAGCGACTTGCGGACCGCGGGCAAGGGGAAGATCAAGGTCATCGAATCGGACCCATCCGAGAACGCCAATGCCCGGCGTGATGCCCAGGCCCTCGGGGTTCAGCCGGTGCAGTTCAACGTGGTGGGCAAGTCCGAGCTGCAGGTGAAGGAAGGCTACCTCGGCCTGGTGATCCAATACGCGGATGGCAACGAGGCGATCCCATTCGTGCGCCAGACGGATGACCTCGAGTACCGGATCGCCGCGGCCATTCGCGGACTCACGCGCACCAAGAAACCGCTCGTTGGCCTTGTCATCGCGATGGACGAGTGGGGCCGCGAAGGCCGGAATCTCAACATGGTCCAGGAACAGCTGGCCAAGAGCTATACCGTGATTCCGGTCTCTCTCAGCGATACCACCCAGCCTGCGGATTCGATTCGGACGCTGATCATCGCCGGGCAGCCGGACACCCTGGCTCCCAGGGTACGGGAGCGGCTGACGGCGTTCCTGGCGAAGGGCGGCAGCGCGTTGATCATGACCACCGGAGCGCCGCTCACTAGCCGCGAGCCCCGCACCAGCGGCAAGGAGCCGATCTGGAACGAGTTGCTCGAGGCGTTTGGTGTGAAGGTGCGGCCTGACCTGGTCTATGACCTCTCCTCGAATCAGATGGTGCCGGTGCCCGGAGCCGGCGTGTATCAGCCGTATCCGTTCTGGGTTCGCGGACAGGCCCAGGGCAATACGGCCATCACTGACGGCGTCGGGGAGATCTTCCTCCCCTGGGTGAGCTCCATCCAGACGCTGACCGGGGCGAAAACCAAGGTCATGCCCCTGGTGATGTCCAGCCGGACCGCCGGCGTCGCCGAGGGTGACATCAACCTGTCGCCGAACCGGGATTTCCCGCCGGTGGACCTCAAGGCCCGGGTGCTCGCGGCAGCGGTGATGCCCGCCGACAGCGGGGACGGTCCCCGAGGGCGGATCGTGGTGGTTGGGAACATGGAGTTTGCTACCGACCGCTATGCCAGCTCGGCGACCGAGAACGCGGTGTTCGCGCTCAATGCGATCGACTGGCTGGCGCAGGATGAGGCGCTGATTGCTATCCGGAGCCGCGACCGCCGTCCGCCACGCCTCCTGTTCTCCAGTGCCACGCTGCAGCAGGGCGTGAAGTACGTCAACGTCGCTCTGGTGCCGTTGCTCATCGGCCTCTTCGGGATGCTCCGGCTGCTGGGACGGCGCCGTCGAGCTCTCATCCCATGGGCGCCCCTCGCCGGTGGCGCCGGGGAGACGGTATGAGTCCCCAGGTTCTCAAGCGGATTGCGCTGGCCTTGGCCGTCGCCCTGGTCATCTGGGGTGCCCTGGCCCTCAAGGGCCGCCGGCGGTGGGACCAGAGCGGCGGGCTGTCGTTGCCACATCTGGGTGCGTCCGCGGTGGCGGAGATCGCGCTGCGGAGAGGGCGGGACACCGTCGTCCTGCACCGGCAGGGCGATTCCTGGACGGTGAACGGGTTCCCGGCCGATCCGAACGCCGTGAAGAACTTCTTCGATGCCCTCGCGGACAGTTCCACCAACAGTGAGCTGATCGCGCAGAGTGCCTCCTCGCAGGCGCGCCTCAGCGTGGACACCGTCAATGGGAAACGGCTCACCATCACGGCTGACGGCAAGGCGGCGTTCGATGTGTGGGTCGGGACCCGAGGCCCGGACTTCGAAGGCTTTTACGTTCGGCCGCAGGGAAGCGACTTCGTCTATCTGCTGCGCGGCCGCTTCGCTGACCTACTGGCGCTGGGAGAACCGGAGTGGCGGGAGAAGCAGATCGCCTCGCTGCAGCCGGACAACATCGGGAAGGTGGAGGTGATGCGAGGAAAGGCCCGGTGGAGTCTGGTCCGCGATGGGCACGCATGGCGGCTCCCCGGCGGACCGGCCGACTCGACCAAGGTGGCCCGGTTCCTGGCTCAGGTTTCCACCTTGCGAGCGACCGGGTTCCCGGAATCCACCGAGTTGGACTCGATCAGCTTTGCCCATCCCAATCGGAGCCTGATTCTGTCCGCGGCGGATGGCCGGACGCTGCTCTCACTGGTGTTCGATTCCACTCGCGCCGGCTCCTTCTGGGTCCGCGGCCCGACCGGCGGCGCGATCTATCGGCTGGATCCCCGCACCGCTGACCTGGCCACGCCGGCAGAATCGACGCTCAAGCGCTGACCGTCAGCGTGTCTCACGATCGGGAACGCCGTCGTCATGCAGCGACGAATTAACGGGTTTCACCAGGACACCGAAGGCCACTGGGTCGCCGAGCTCGAGTGCGGGCACTCGCAGCACGTCCGCCACGACCCGCCCTGGCAGCAGCGCCCTTGGGTCCTCGCCGAACACACCCGTGCCGCCCGCCTGGGATCAGCGTTGGAGTGTCCGCTTTGCGATCAGCCAGCGGATGACAGCTCAGCGGGCCTCGCTGAGTCCGCCGATGAACTTGCGACACTGGCGCATCTGTCCCCGGAGGCGCGGGCGCGGTATCTCGACGCGCGGGTGCGGGGACTGTGTCATGAGGGGGCACTGGAAGTGGCCGAGCGGCCAGCGGACCTGCGTTAGGCATTCGCCGCGTCAGCGGCTTCTTACCAGACCTTCCACCAACTTCCTTTCTTCCGCTCTTCTTCTTCGCTCGCCAGGGTCTTCGAGTCCCGCAGATAGCCCTCCGGGACCGGAAGATCCGACGTGGGGTGGCTCCGGACGGCGATGTCCGCGAGGTCGTCGAGGAGTGCGGCGGCCGATGGCTGGCGGTCGTCGGGGTGCTTGGCCAGCATTCGGAGGACGATCCGCTCGACTCGCTTGCTGAGCTCCGGATGCCGATTCCGCGGCGGCTCCGGACGCTCTTCGACGTGCATCCGAGCCAGCTCGAACCAATCCTTGGAACGGAAAGGGACCTCGCCGGTCAGCATCCGGTAGAAGGTGATCCCCAGCGAGTACAAGTCCGAGCGGCCATCGAGGGTGCGGCCCTGGGCCTGCTCCGGCGAGATGAATGCCGGGGTCCCGATGGTCATCATGAAGCCCGTGGCCGCGACATAGCCGCTCACCGCGCGGGCGATACCGAAATCGGTGAGCACCGGACGCCCGTCCGCGGCCAGCAGGATGTTGTCCGGCTTGATGTCCCGGTGAATGACGTTGCGCTCGTGGGCGAAGGCCAGGGCCTGCGCCACCCCGATCGCGATGTGAACGGCCTCGGCCTCCGAGAGGATCGGCTCCCGTGCGAGCCGCGCGTTGAGGCTGTCGGGATACAGGTCCATCGCGAAATAGGCGAACCCGT
>DASPUE010000350.1:0-6100 GCA_035623055.1 Gemmatimonadales bacterium | reverse complement strand
CCGCAGCCAGAACCGGGCACTCCGGGCGGCGCTCGAATCCCGGGACGAGATGGTGGGCCAGGCGCCAGCGATCCAGCATATCCGCCAGCTGATCTCCCAGGTGGCGCCGACCGACGCCAGAGTCTTGATCACCGGGGAATCAGGCACCGGCAAGGAGCTGGTCGCCGCCGCGATTCATCGGGCGAGCCGGCGTGCCGAGGAGCCGTTCGTCACCGTGAACTGCGCGGCGATCCCTCGGGAACTCGTGGAATCCGAGATGTTCGGTCATGAACGCGGCGCCTTCACCGGAGCCTCGGAGCGGCGGCTGGGGCGCTTCGAGCTGGCGGACGGCGGCACGCTGTTCCTGGACGAGGTGGGCGACCTGAACCTCGAAGCCCAGGCGAAGCTGCTCCGCACCCTGGAGACCGGGGTCCTGCAGCGGCTCGGCGCCGAGCAGCCGACTCAGGTGAACGTCCGGATGCTGGCGGCCACCAACCGACGGCTGGAGACCGCGGTCAGTGCCGGAGCGTTTCGGGAAGACCTCTTCTTCCGGCTCAACATCTTCCCGATCCACATTCCGCCGCTCCGGGAGCGACTGGAAGACCTGCCGCTCCTGGTCGCCCATCTCACCCAGCGTCTCCGGCCGGGACGGCCGCAACGCTACACCCCCGATGCGCTGGAACTGCTCAAGGGTTATCACTGGCCCGGCAACATCCGGGAGCTGGCCAATCTCGTGGAACGGCTGACGATCCTCGGCGGAGATGTCATCGGACCGGACGAGGTGTCGATGGTGCTCCCCGCTTCCCGCGGGGAGAGCTTCGCGGCTCGACGGCTCGGGGAGGCTGCCGGGGGTGCCCGCATGGAAGAGGGGGTCCCGCTCACCGAGACGCTCGATCGGTTCGAGCGCGAGCTGATCGCCGAGGCGCTGGCCCGCGCGTCGGGGAACGTCGCTGAGGCCGCTCGGCTGCTGGTGACCGACCGCGCCAATCTGTACCGGCGGATGAAGCGGCTCGGCCTCATCGCCCGGGGGGAAACGGTCGGGGGCGAACGATGACGCGCGCAGCGCGAGCCCTCCTCGCGCTCCTCTCCCTGCTGGTCCCCGCCGGCGCCGCTGCACAGGACAGCATCATCGTCATCAATCCCGACGTCCCGGTGGACTCCACCGCTTCGGGAATGCCACCCTCCGTGCTCACCGAACTGCTGGACACCTGGAACGACAGCGCGACGCTCCGCCTGCCGGGGGGCTTGGTGATCCCCTCGGGCGCCTCGCTCAGTGGTTCGATCGCGGCGTTTCGGGGAACGGTGACGGTCGGGGGAACGGTCGACGGCCACCTCACGGTGATCAACGGCGATCTGGTGGTCCTTCCCGGCGGCGTGGTGCATGGGGATGTGCTGGTGGCCGGTGGCCGCATGACGGTGCAGGAGGGCGCTGTCCAGGACGGTCAGGCCAGGGTCTACTGGGACGCGGCGCCGGTGGTGCGCCAGTCCGACGGCAGCCTGGCGATCCGCGAGCGCCGCCGCGGCATCAGCGACATGGCCACGGCCGAGCGCACGTTCGGTAGCGGGCATATCCGGACCACCATTCGCCTGACTACCACCCAAACGTACAACCGGATCGAGGGGCTGGGACTGGTGTTTGGGCCGGCCTTCGAATGGCGTCCCTCGAACACCCTCACAGGCACTCTGGACCTGCGGGGAATCCTGCGCACGGCGCCGGACGCCTCCCCGTTCCGGCGCGATCTTGGATGGCTGGTGCGAACCGACTGGCGAATCAGCGGGACGCACGGATTCGGGTTCGGCGCCCGGACCTATTCCATCATCTCCGGGATCGAGGAACACACGCTCCCTCGGGACGAGATCGGCTGGAACGCCTTCCTCTTCCAGCGAGACAACCGGGACTACTTCTCGAGTGAGGGCGTCGGCGGGACGGCCTATCTCTTCCTGACGCGGCGCTGGCGCGTGGATGGGAGTCTGCGGTACGAAAAACAGGGATCGGTCCGCGCCAACGACCCGTGGAGCCTCTTCAGGAACGCCTCCCACTGGCGCCCCAACCCGCTGATCGACGATGGCCACTATACCATCGCCGCGCTGGGCACCGAGTACGACACCCGCAACGCGCTCGGCCCGACTTCATCGGGATGGTGGATCAGGGGCAGCATCGAGCATTCCTATAGCAACGACGTCGCTCCGGTGTCGCTGCCCACCACCGTCCGGTCTGCGCTCCCCACGTCCAGCTATGGGTTCAACCGCTTCACGATCGATGTGCGGCGCTACAACCGCCTTTCCACGGAGGCTCAGCTCAACTTCCACCTGTGGGCCGGGGGCTGGGTATCGGGAGACCCGCTGCCGATTCAGCGCCGCCTCTCGTTAGGCGGAGTGGACCTCCTCCCGGGCTATCCTTTCCGGGCGATCACCTGTGCCCCGGCGGGCTACATCGACCCGTCTGAAGCCGCGCTCTGCGACCGGATGATCCTCACCCAGGCCGAATTCCGGCATCGACTGCGGATGCGCGTGGGTTACACGGTCCACGACCCCAGTCATGCAGGCATCGGGCGATTTCTCGGCATCGAGGATCCGGACCTCGTCGTCTTCGGCGACGCGGGCTCTGCCTGGCTGGCTGGCAACGGCCCCGGCCGGGTGCCGAGCGACCGGATTCGCTCGATCAGCGAGTGGAAGGCGGATGCGGGGGTGGGATTGGATGCGGGTGGGGTCGCGCTGTACCTGGCGAAGGCCGTAACCGACGGGGAGCCGCCGCGCGTCTATCTGCGCCTCGGGCGGCGGTTCTGAGCGGTGCGGGCTTCGGTGGTGGCAGCCCCGCCTGCCGGTCCGCGCTCGCAGAGCGGTCGCGTCCCGCTCCTTTCGAGGAAATCGCTCGTGCGGCAGGTGCGGGTATGGGCCGGGCTGCTCGCCCTCGTCAGCCACCGGCCCGCGCTAGTCGCGCAAGTAGCGGACGTCCGGCTGGAGGTGGCTCTGGACTCCGCGAGCCACGATCCAGTCGTGTTCACCCGCAACCTGTTGGAGGACACTCCGTGGCTCAACACGCTGCGCGAGGGCTTGCCCATCCGCCTGCAGTATCGATTGGAGCTGTGGCGCTCGCGCCAGGCGTGGCTTGACGATGTCCTGCGGCAGCTGGAGTGGACCATCGTGGTGCGGCACGAGCCCTTGCTCGACCAGTTCACCGTCACCCGCATCGCGCCCAACGGCATCAGCTACTTCCGTTATGCGACGCCGGGCGCCCTCGCCGCGTTCCTGAGCGTCGGATACCGCTTCCCCATCGCCCCCCGGGACGACGGACGCTACTACTACACCGCCTCGCTCGCAGTCTCCACGCTCTCCGACTCCGACCTCGACAAGCTCGACCGGGTGCTCAAGGGTGAGATCGATCCCCAGACAGGAGGGGGAAGCCTCGCCGACCGGGCTCGCCGCCTGATCCTCCGGCTGGCGGGACTGCCCACCCTGAGCCTGAGCGCGACCTCGCAGCCGTTCGAAGTGAAGCGATGAGTGGTCCCGGGGCGCCGTGGCGGCGCCGGATCAGGCGTGGACTGCCTGGGGTGAGGCGCTGAGGGCCTTGAGGGCCTCCGGCCCGTAGAACAGCCGGATGTACTTTGCCTGGGTGGTCGTCAGCCGGCGGACCGCCCAGGCCAGGTGCACGAAGTGCGGTTCGCGAGGCTGGGTGTGAGGATGCATGCCGCACTCATCCGGCAGCCGGTTCCCTTTGCGGGTGTTGCAGCTGGAGCAGGCGGTGACGACGTTGGTCCATTCGTTGCCGCCCCCGCGAGAGAGGGGCACCAGGTGGTCTCGGGTCAGGCACTCCCGGGATCGCAGCTCGATCTGCGACCGGTGGCAGTATTGGCAGCGATAGCTGTCGCGCGCGAACAGGAAGGTGTTGGTGACCTGGCGGCGGAACCTGCGGGGAACGTGCACAAACTTGACCAGTCGGATGATCGCCGGTTTGGGCAGGACGAGGCGCTCACTGCGCACCACGTCCGGGCCCTCCGCCTCAACGATTTCCGCCTTGCCCTCGATCACCAGCCTGAGGGCGCGCCGCACGGGCACCATGGTGAGGGGCTCGAACGACGCGTTCAACGCCAAGCAACGCACTGGTTCACTCCCGCGAATCCAAAGCCATGGAATCGTAGCGGCCCCCCACGGCGGGGCGCAAGCAATGCCTCATCGGGTGAGCGCGGCGAGCCGGGTTTCCACCAGCTGCCGCAGCCGCGGGTTCTTGGCGATGATGAGCAGCGTGTCATCCCCCGCCAAGGTACCGATGATCTCCTTCCACCCGGCCTGATCCAGCGCCGCGGCGACCGCAGGAGCCCCTCCAGTCGCCGTCTTGATCACGATGATGGGTCCGGTCCCCTCAACGCTCACCAGGAGGGTCGGCAGGATCTGCCCCAGGTCGGGACGCAAGGTGCCCTCATTGGGATTGGCGTAGTAGGAGCCGCCCTGAGGATCGACCAGCTTGGCCAGTCCGAGCTCACGGATGTCCCGAGACAGCGTCGCTTGGGTCACGGTGATCCCTTCGGCGGCCAGAGCCTCCCGCAAACCGTCCTGACTCTCGATCCGCTTCTCGCGGACGATCCGGAGGATCGCGGCATGGCGTTGCAGTTTCATCGGCGGGCAACTCCTCGGCGGTAAACCTCGCGACCGTCCACCAGGGTGAGCGCTACAGCCCCGGGCGACCGCGACATTAGGGTATCCATCAGACGCGACCCGTCAACCGCCCCCGGGAGATCCAGGGCGATCAGGTCCCCCCATTTCCCCGGGGTCAGGCTGCCGGTTTCCTGAGCCAGCCCGAGCGCACGAGCCCCCTCGAGGGTGAGCAGCCGCAGAGCGCCCTCCGCCCCGAGCCTGCCGAGGTCACTGGCGGTGCGGGCCTCGGCAAGGAGATCGAGCGGGCTGACGCTGGCGACGGAGTCCGTACCCACCCCGACCCGGAGACCGCGCGCCAGCATCGCGGCGAGCGGCGCATCCCCGTGCCCGTGCCGGCGATTGGAACGGGGGCAATGCGCGATGCCCACCCCCCGCCCCGCGAGCAGGTCCAGGTCGGCCGCTCCTGCCCGCACCACGTGAATACAGAGGGTGCGCACCCCAAGGACCCCGTGTTCATCGAGCCACCCCACCGGCGTCCGGCCGGGTGGGCCGGGCAGGGGGATGCCGCGAGCCAGCCAGTTCTCGGCGAACCCTCCAGTCCCTTCCGCCAGCAGGAGCGACTCCGCCTCCGATTCGGCGAGGTGCACTGCCAGCGGGAGTTCGCGCCGTTCCGCGAGTGCCGCGATCCGGCGGTAGAGCGGTCCGCTCACTGAATAGGGCGCGTGTGGCGACAGACCGAGACGTACCCGCGGCCCGGTGAAGCGTTCCAGCTGGTCAAGCCGCTTGGCCGCGGCTTCGGCGGCCGGCCCGGCCTGATCGGGATCGGGGCCGAAGACCTCGTGATACGCGATGCCGCTCCCGCCCAGGCTCGCGAGCGCCTCGATCACCGCGCCCGAATCCCCGGTGTCGGCGACGGTGGTCACCCCGCCCGCCCAGCAATCCTGGACACCCTGCCGCGCGGCTTCGAGAAACGCCTCAGGCGCTCGAGTGCCTTTCAGGGCGATGATCCGCCGGATCCATGCGGGAAAGTCCTGCTCGGTGACCTGATCTCCGAAGCCGGTCAGCTCGAGATGGGTGTGGGTGTTGACGAACCCCGGCAGGATCGCGCCGGCGAGCCGTTCGGCCAGGACGTCGCTCGGGCTGGGCACCGCGGCGTCGGGGCCAACGGTGAGGATCCGTCCGTTCGCCCCGACCAGGACCGCACCCTCCGCGATTGGAGGCCCCTCCACCGGCACGACCCAAGGAGCAGCCAGCCGGCGGGCCGAAGGGGTCACCGCGGGTTGGAAGGCGTCAGCGGACTAGCCGTAGCCCCGGCTCCCCATGGATTGTGAATAGGGCAAAAATCCTTCGGCTCGGTGCCGGGAAGGTACGATTCCACCGAGATGTTGTCCTTCGGGCAGAACGGCGTGAATTTCTTGCCCGACTGCCGGTCGACGTCGACCGTGACCAGTCCGTCAGGCCGGGGCCAGTCGGGAGGCACCGGCCGCCGTTCGTAGATCTCCTTGATCATCGTCGTCCAGGCGGGGGC
>DASPUE010000349.1:0-2243 GCA_035623055.1 Gemmatimonadales bacterium | reverse complement strand
TTGAACACTTTGATCGCCGTGAACACCCCGACCAGCATGGAGATCACCGCGAACGCTCCGGCGTCGAAGGCGCTCTGGCCGGAGGTGAACAGGTGGTGCCCCCAGGCGAAGAAGCCGACGAAGGCGATGCCCAGCGAGCTGGCGGCGATCATCTTGTAGCCGAAGATGTTCTTGCGGCTGTAGGCGCTGATCGTCTCCGAGATGACCCCCATCGCCGGCAGCACCATGATGTAGACCGCCGGGTGACTGTAGAACCAGAACAGGTGCTGGAAGAGCACCGGGTCGCCACCGCGCGCCGGGTCGAAGAAGCCGAAGCCGAAGGCGCTCTCCGCCAGGAGGAGCAGCGCCACCAGGCCGATGACCGGCGTGGCCAGGACCTGGATGATGGCCGTCCCGTACACCGCCCAGACGAACAGCGGGAGCTTGAACCAGGTGATGCCCGGCGCCCGCAGGGTGTGGATGGTGACGATGAAGTTCACGCCGGTGAGGATGGAGCTGAAGCCGATGATGAACACCCCGAGCAGCACCGGGAGCACGTTGGTGGTGGTGGTGGTGGAGTAGGGCGTGTAGAAGGTCCAGCCGGTGTCCACGCCGCCGTGGAGCATCCCCCACACGGCCAGCACGGCGCCGATGAAGTAGAGGTAGAAGGACACCAGGTTCCAGCGGGGGAAGGCGACGTCCTTGGCCCCGAGCATGATCGGCAGGAAGAAGTTGCCGAACACGGCCGGGATGGCCGGGATCATGAAGAGGAAGATCATCACGATCCCGTGGAGGGTGAACATCCGGTTGTAGGTCAGGGCCTCGATGATCGTCGGCCCCGGGGTGAGCAGCTCGAGCCGGATGACCATGGCGAAGATGCCGCCGAGCAGGAAGGAGACCAGCACCACCGAGAGGTAGAGGAGGGCGATGCGCTTGTGGTCCAGGGTGAGGAGCCAGGAGCGCACCGTGGTCCCGGTGTTCAGGTAGTGGTGCTCGGGAAAGGCCTCCCCGGCCGCGCTGGTCGGGACGGCGCTACTGCTTGAGCTGCTCATAGAGGGGTCCCTTCACGGGCTGGAGCTCGACGCGGTCGGACCGCAGGCTCTTGATGAACTCGACCACCGCCGCGGTGTCCGGCCCGCTCAGCTTGCCCTGGTAGCTGGGCATGACCGGCTTGTAGCCGGCGGTGATCTTGGCGTTGGGGTCCATCATCGACTCGGTGAGGTAGGCCTCGTCGGCGATGATCGTCTCCCCCGACTCGAGCCGGGTCGGCCGCTGGTAGAGGTCGACCCAGGTCGGGCCGATGTGCCGCTCGGTGTCGTTGACGGCGGCGTTGATGGAATGGCAGCGCAGGCAGCCCTGCTCCATGGCCACCCGCTTCCCCTGCTCGACCAGGTTGCCGCGGATGTTGACCATCTCCGGATCGGCCAGGATGTCCGCCCGCGCCACCAGCCCGCGCTGCTGCTCCTTGAGCCACTCGTCGAAGGCCTCGGGCGAGAGCACCACCACCGTCGCCCACATCTTGCTGTGCTGGGCCCCGCAGTACTCGGCGCAGAGCACCTGGTAGCGCCCGGGCTGGGTGGCCTGGAACCAGGTCTCGGTGTACCGGTTGGGGAGCACGTCCTGCTTGAGCCGGAAGGCGGGGACGTAGAAGGAGTGGATCACGTCCCGGGAGGTCATCAGGAGGCGCACCGGCCGGTTGGCCGGGACGTGGAGCACCCCCACCGAGTTCGGCCCCTCGGGATAGGCGAACTTCCACATCCACTGCTTGGCCATCACGTAGACGTCCATCGCCTCCGGGGGCGGGTTGGCGAGCTTGGCGTAGTCCCCGAAGCCGATCACGAACCAGGCGAGGAAGATGACCAGCGGGACGCTGACGATGGCCACCTCGAAGCCGGCGGTGGGGTGCACGTGCGGCGTGGCCTGGTGCTCGCTCCGGCGGCGGTAGCGGAAGAAGAAGTAGATGGCCGTCACCCCCACCAGCGCGCTGACCACCATGGTGGTGATGATCACGAAGTAGTGGAGGTGGTCGACGCTCACCGCCCAGGTCGAGGCCTGCTCCGGCAGCCAGAGCAGGCGCCTCATGAGGTCGTTGTTCAGGAGGTCGTTCACGCCTGGGCACCTCGCTGCTTCTTCATCTTCAGTTCCTGTCTCCAGAGCACGGCGAGGAGCGTGGCCAGGGCGAGGAAGGTCAGCGACCCGCCGATGCGCACAAAGCCGAGCACGTAGGGCTCGTAGCGGCGGCTGGCCGGGTCGTACTTGAAGCA
>DASPUE010000348.1:0-5902 GCA_035623055.1 Gemmatimonadales bacterium | reverse complement strand
GCTGGTGGAGATCGAAGTCGACGCCGTCCTCCCCTGACCAGACGCCCCATGCAGCCCATCACCGTCGTTGATGCCTTCACCGACCGCCCCTTTACCGGGAACCCGGCGGCGGTGTGTGTGCTCCCCGGCCCCGCACCCGAGCAGTGGATGCGGAACGTCGCCCGGGAGATGAACCTTTCGGAAACTGCCTTCCTGCACCGGACCGGCGAGGACTTCTCGTTGCGCTGGTTCACTCCGACCGTCGAAGTGGATCTGTGCGGGCACGCCACGGTAGCGAGCGCCCATGTCCTCTGGCAGGAGGCCCACCTCGCCTCGGACGCGATGGCCCGGTTCCAGACCCGGAGCGGACTGCTCACCGCCCGCAGGGACGGCAATCTGATCGTCCTCGACTTTCCCGTGAAGCTGGCCACGCCTACCGATCCTCCACCCGAACTCCTCCCCGCGCTCGGTGTGACCGGCGCGCGCTGGATCGGGAAGAACCAGTTCGATTACCTGGTCGAGGTCGCCGACGAACAGACCGTCCGCGCCCTCAGCCCCGACCACGCGACGTTGGCTCGCCTCCCGGTGCGTGGGGTCATCGTCACCAGCCGAGCCGATGCCGGCCGGGGGTATGACTTCGTCTCCCGGTTCTTCGCTCCCGGATCGGGGATCGCGGAGGATCCCGTCACCGGATCGGCGCATACTGCCCTCACCCCGTATTGGCGCGCAATCCTCGGCCGGGACCGGATGATCGGCTACCAGGCTTCTCCCCGCGGCGGCACGGTGCACGTGGAGTATCACGGAGACCGGGTCCATCTGGGCGGCCAAGCCGTGACCATCCTGCGCGGTATCCTCGGCTAGCAACGCTCCACGGGGGGATGTGCATCCTCTCCTGGCATGCAGATGCCCCGTCGATTCTCTCTCCTCCTTGTGCTGTCCCTGGCCGGCGCCGGGCCGCTCTCCAGCCAAGCCCCGTCGGCGCGCGATGTCATCGGGGCCTACGCACGTCTGGGCGCCCAATCTCCCTGGCCGGGTTTCAAGCCTGACACCATCCCGCTCGCCATATACGATGGAGATACGACCTGGCTGGCCGGGCACCCCTCGCCGCCTGCCGAGTTTCTGCCCGGACCAGCGCTTTCGCTGTTCTTCGTCCCCGGTCAGCATGAATCGGTGAAGGCGAACACCGCCGTGCCGCTGGGCGGCGTATTCACCGCGACGCTGCTCCTCGACCGGACCCGACCGGTGTCGGCCGCGCGCTGGGCTGCCACGGCGATTCACGAAGCCTTCCATGTCTACCAGCACGCCCACCACGCCGACTGGACCGGCAACGAAGGTGAGCTCTTCACCTATCCGGTTGCGGCGGAAACTCCGCAGCGACTGCAGCGCCTGGAAACCGAGGCGTGGCGTCGTGCCGTGACTCGCGGGCCGGCCGTCTGCTGGGCACGAACGGCGCTCCAGTACCGGCAGCTCCGGTTTGGTCTCCTGCCGGTCGGCGCGGTGACCTATGAGCGGGGATCAGAACTGAACGAGGGGCTCGCGACCTACGTCGAGCTTCGCGCCGCGGGCCTGGACAGCATTTCCTTCCCCGCCTCCGGGTACAGCCCGGACGAAGTGCGCCTTCGTGCCTACACCGTGGGACCGGCGATCGGCCGCCTGCTCGATCAGGCCTCTCCCGCGTGGCGCGAAACTCTCGAGCGAGGACCCACCCGCCCCCTCGATGATCTGCTGCAGGCCGCCGTCGGTCCGGGAGAGCGCTGCCGCTTTACCGCGCACGAGGAGGACTCGGTTCGCACGCTCGCGCGGGCGGACGTCCAGGCGGTCCGGAGCCGGCGGCAGGCCCTGCGGGACTCGGTGCTCTCCGCCACTGGCTGGCGGATCGAGATCGTCGCCGACTCCGCCTTCCCGCTCTTTCCCGAGCGGTTCGATCCGTGGAACGTGGTCCCGGTCGGTGATGGCATGGTGGTGCACCGCCGGTTCCTCCGGCTGGCCAAGGATGGGCTTACCGCGGAGGTGCTCGACCGGACGGCGCTCACGGAGCCTGCCGGAAGCCACCCCCTCTTCAACGGCATCCGCCGACTGCTGATCAGCGGATTGCCGGAGGCTCCCATCGTCGAGGACCGGCCAGGCAGTCTCCTTGTAACCGCGCCCGGTGTTCGGATCGAGGGTCGCGTGGCGGGTGTGGACCGTACAGCCAACCTGATCCGGATTCGCGCGGGGCCCTGACACCGCGGGACCGCCCCCTTGGCGGCCCGCACGATCCGCGATACCATCCCCCCGCATCACGCTCTCGTCTCAGGCCACTTCCCTCCCCCAAGGTCGATGCGGATCTTCATTTCAGCAGATATGGAAGGCGTCGCGGGTGTGGTGCATGAGGACCAGACCAATCCCATCGACGCACGCTGCGCCGGCGAGTACGGCCGATTCCGTCGGCTGATGACTCTGGAGGCCAACGCCGTCATCGAGGGGGCCCTGGCCGGTGGAGCGACCCGCATTCTGGTCAACGACAGCCATTGGACCATGCGCAACCTGCTCGCCGAGGAGTTGCACCCGGCCGCGGAACTGCTCTCCGGGGGCCCCAAGACCTGGTCCATGATGGAAGGCATCGAGCAAGGCTGGGACCTGGCGGCGTTTGTCGGGTATCACGCCAAGGCCGGGACCCCGAATGCGATTCTCGATCACACCTACACCGACCGGATCCTCGATGTCCGCCTCAACGGTCGCTCGGTGGGAGAACTCGGTCTCAACGCGGCCCTGGCGGGCAGCTTCGGCGTCCCGGTCGCGCTCGTGTCCGGGGACCAGGCGCTGGCCCAGGAGGCTCGCGAACTGCTCGGCCCATCCCTGCGCGCGGTAGTCGTGAAGCACGCAGTGAGCCGGCACGCTGCCCGCTCAGTCGCTCCGGAGACTGCGCGTAACATGCTCCGCCAGGCCAGCCAGGAAGTTGTCGCCGCGCGTGCCGGGACGCCTCCGGGCAAGACGACCCAAGCTAGTCCATTCACGGTGGACGCTCCCGTCAACCTCGAGGTCGACTTCGCCATGACCGTCCACGCCGATCACGCAGCAATGGTCCCGGGATTCGAGCGGTCAGGTCCCCGTACAGTGGCGTTTCGGCACGCCGACTACCGGGAGGTATTCCGGGGTTTTCGCACGATGTTCAATCTGGGCGGCTTGGCCTGAGTGGTCGGCACCGGGCCCGCCCGGTTCCGTTGCAGGATTCAACCTCCGCTCGCTCGTTGCCGCTTGCCCGTACGGGACTTGCGCGCAGATTCCTCTCCCGCCGGAACCTCGGCCGCCGGACCGCCGTACAGCCCCCGACATCAACCCTCCCGGAGTCGTGATGCTCCTGCTCCCGCTGCTCGCCGCCGGTGCACTCCTCGGCGACACTACGCGCAAGAAGATCGACAGCCTCCCGCTCATCCCCAGCCGCACGATCGAATACGATACCCGCGAGGGCACCTGGCTTTCGCTCGACGTGGCCCCGGACGGGCGAACCATCGTCCTCGAGCTGATGGGGGATATCTACACCCTCCCCATCGGGGGAGGTCAGGCTCGGCCCCTGACGCATGGTCCTGCGTTCGACTCGCAACCACGCTGGTCGCCAGATGGCCGTCGCATCGTCTTCCTGAGCGATCGCGATGGCAGTGAGAATGTCTGGACCATGGACCCGGACGGATCGCACCTGGCCCAGGTGAGCAAGGGAGACAAGTCGCTCTATGCCTCGCCCGCATGGACCCCCGATGGCAACTACATCGTGGTCTCCCGCACCAATGCGCCCATCGGCAGCAACTACGAGCTCTGGCTCTTCCACAAGGATGGGGGACCGGGGATCAGCCTCACCAAGGACGACAAGGGCCAGGGCGCCCGCGGCTCGGGCCGAGGCACCAACATCAACAGCTTGGGCCCCGCGTTCGGGAAGGATGGACGCTACATCTGGTATGCCCGCAAACGTGGGGGATTCGGCTACAACATCGACATCAGTCAGTGGCAGTTGGCGATCTTCGACCGGCAGAACGGCAAGATCTTTCCGCAGACCGACATCTACGGCAGCGCCATGCGCCCAGTCCTGTCGTCGGATGGTCACTGGCTGGTGTACGCCGTGCGCCACGATGGGGAGACCGGGCTTCGGCTCCGGGACCTCAGCAGCGGCGATGAGCGCTGGCTTCGTTACCCGGTGCAGCGCGACGATCAGGAGTCCCGATTCACCCGCGACCTGATGCCCGGCTCCTCGTTCACCCCGGACAATCGCGCGTTCGTGACCTCCTGGGGCGGCAAGCTCTGGCGGGTGGAGCTGGCGACAGGCGAGGCAACCGAAATTCCATTCTCCGCGCACGTCGCACTCGAGCTGGGCCCTCTGGTTCGCTTTGATTCCCGGGTGGACACCGGCGACATCCTGCTCAAGCAGATCCGCGATCCCTCGATCTCGCCGGACGGGCGGAACCTGGTCTTCAGCGCCCTGGACCGGATCTATGTCCGGCAGCTCCCGAATGGCGTGCCACACCGTCTGACGACCGACACGGTTCACGAACAGGAGCCCAGCTGGTCGCCTGACGGCAAGAGCGTCGTCTATATCACGTGGAGCAACGGGGGCGGGTATGTGCAGAGTGTGAGCGCGACTGGCGGAAAGCCCAGCCGGCTCACGCCGGAGCCCGCCTTCTATATGTATCCCGCCTGGTCACCCGATGGTCAGCGCATCGTAGCGCTCCGCGGGCCCCGGGAAGCCCGGGTCACCGAAGGGTTCGGACCCGGCTACGAGCTGGTCTGGCTCCCCGCCCGCGGTGGAAGGGCCGAGCGTGTCGCCCCGGTCAACCCGAGTGGCCGGCCGCACTTCTCGCGTGACCCGGGCCGGATCTACCTGTACGAGGGCAGCGATGGCCTCGTCTCGATGCGCTTCGACGGCACCGACCGGAGAGCCCACATCAAGGTCACCGGCTTCACGGTCAACGCTCCCGGCGCGGAGCCCAATCTCGCTGACGAAATCCTGATCGCCCCAGACAGCTCCTCGGTGCTGGCGCTGGTGAACAATTACGTCTACCTCGTCACCCTACCGATGACGGGCCAGCAGCCGCTGGTCCTCAACATCGCCGACCTCAACACCACGGCCTTTCCCGCCAAGCGGCTCACCCGGATCGGCGGGGACTTCGTCGCCTGGGCGCCGGACGGCAAGAGTGTCACCTGGGCGCTCGGACGCAGCTTCTTCCGGTGGGATATCGCCACCGGCGACTCCCTGTCCAAGGTCAAGGCCGCGGCCGACTCCGCTCGAGCCGACTCCCTCAAGGCTCAGGCCCCCAAGCCCGACTCCGCCTTCAAGGCCCGGGTGGACTCATTGGCCAAGGCACCAGCCTATGAACCATTCCGTCTCGACCTTGCCATCCGGGTCCCGCGGGACATGCCGCATGGCTCGGTAGTCCTGACCGGCGGTCGGATCATCAGCATGAAAGGAGACGAAGTCATCGAGCAGGGGGACGTCGTCATCACCGACAATCGGATCACCTGTGTGGGACCGACCAGCGGTGGGGAGCACTGCGCCAGGCCGGCGGGCGCCCAGGTCATCGAGGTCACCGGAAAGACCATCATGCCTGGGCTGGTGGACATCCACGCCCACCCCTGGCCGGTCTTCGGCGTGCATGCGACCCAGGTCTGGAAGTACCTGGCCAACCTGGCCTACGGCGTCACGACCGTGCGGGACCCGCAGACGTCTACCACCGATGTGCTCACCTACGCCGATCAGGTGGAAGCCGGCGACCTGCTTGGGCCGCGGATCTATCACACCGGCCCGGGCGTATTCGGCCCCTACGTCGAAGAGCCGTTCACTTCGCTGGACGACGTGCGGAACGCCCTCAAGCGCTATAGCGAGTTCTATCACACGAACACCATCAAGCAGTACATGGCGGGGAACCGCAAGCAGCGGCAGTGGGTCATCATGGCG
>DASPUE010000347.1:0-7708 GCA_035623055.1 Gemmatimonadales bacterium | reverse complement strand
TTCGGCTTCCTGGGCCCCAACGGGGCCGGGAAGACGACCACCATGCGGATGATCGCCGGGATCCTGCAGCCGACCTCCGGTACGATCACGATCGCGGGGGACGATCTGGCCAAGGATCCGATTCGCGCCAAAGGGCGGCTCGGCTTCATCCCCGACCGGCCTTTCGTGTACGACAAGCTGACGGGAGCCGAGTTCCTGCGATTCGTTGCGGCGCTATATGGCCAGGACGGGGAGCCGGTGGAGCGCCGGATGGAGGAACTCCTCGACCTCTTCGAGCTGATTCCCTGGAAGGACGAGCTGGTGGAAAGCTACAGCCATGGCATGCGCCAGAAGCTCATCATCTCCAGCGCCCTGCTGCACCGGCCGGAGGCCATCGTGGTCGATGAGCCGATGGTCGGCCTCGACCCCAAGGGCCAGAAGTTCCTCAAGGACCTCTTCCGGGCGTTCGTGGACCGGGGAGGGACCGTCCTGATGAGCACCCACACCCTGGACATGGTCGAGGAGATGTGCGACCGGATCGGCATCATCGCGTCCGGCAAGATCCTGGCGTGCGGCACCATGACGGAGATCCGGCAGCAGACCGCGGCGGGCGACGCGAAGCTGGAGGAATTGTTCCTCAAACTGACCGGGGGGATCATCGAGCGGGAGATGGATGCGATCCTGGAACTCTAGCCCGGGCGACCGGTGACCTCCGTCCTACCGCAACCCTCGCTGCGCACGATCACGACGCCCAGATGGCGGAGCGCCCTGAACCGGCTGCGCCAGGAACGGTCCGCGGGGAGCGGGAAGTTCCTGCTGCTCGCGCTCGTCGCCCTGGGGTTCTGGGCGGCGGTCTTCGGCCTCTCCTACCGGATCCTCCGCTACATCCAGTCGACCAGCGAAGTCGGCGTACCGCTCGCCGCGAAGATGCTGGGGATCATTCTGCTGGCGTTCGCCTCGCTGCTCCTGTTGTCGAACCTGATCACCGCGCTGTCCAGTTTCTTCCTCGCCAAGGATCTCGACCTGCTGGTCTCCTCGCCCACCGACTGGCTGCGACTGTATCTCGCCAAGCTTGGGGAGACGCTGTTGCATTCCTCCTGGATGGTGGCCCTCATGGCGGCGCCGATCTTCACGGCCTACGGGATCGTCTTCAAGGGCGGCCCGTTCTTCCCCTTCGTGGTGATTGGGGCGCTGGTGCCCTATTTCGTGCTGCCCTGCGTTGTGGGATCCGCGATCACCCTCATCCTGGTCAATGTCTTCCCCGCGCGCCGGACCCGTGATCTGCTGAGCCTGGTAGCGATCGGCGCGGTCGGGATGCTGGTCCTGCTCTTCCGGCTGGTGCGGCCGGAGCAGCTGGCGCGTGCCGACGGGGTCCGCAATCTGCTCGATTACCTCGCCGCGCTGCGCACTCCGACCAGCCCCTTCCTACCCAGCGAGTGGGTGACCCAGATGGTCATGAACTGGCTGCAGCGGGTGGCCGACCCGCTGCCGGTCCTCCTCCTCTGGACCACTGCACCGGCCTTTGTCGTGCTGGGGGCGCTGCTCCACGATCGACTCTACCACCCCGGGTTCAGCAAGGCGCAGGAGGGTGCCGAACGGTTCGTGCGCGGGCGGGGGTGGTCGGGGTTCATGAGCAGGGCTTTCCGCCGGATGCCGGCCGCGCGACGGGAGTTCGTGCTCAAGGATCTGCGGCTCTTCTTTCGCGACACCACCCAGTGGAGCCAACTGATCCTGCTGGCCGTGCTGCTGGTGGTCTACGTCTTCAATATCAAGTCGCTCCCGCTCTTTTCGGGCGAGCGGGTCCCCGTCTACCTCATGTCCCTGGTGACCTTCCTGAACCTCGGACTGGCGGGCTTCGTGCTCGCGGCCATCGCGGCGCGGTTCGTCTTCCCGGCGGTCTCCCTGGAGGGCAAGCAGATGTGGCTGCTCCGGTCGAGCCCCCTCGACTTGCAGGCCCTCCTGTGGAGCAAGTACTGGACGGGAACCACACCGCTGCTCGTGCTCGGCGTCCTCATGACTTTCAGTACCAACGTGCTCCTGCAAGCATCGCCGTTCATGATGGCGGTGAGCCTCGGCACTATCGTCCTGTACACCTTCGCGGTGAGCGCCCTGGCCCTGGGGCTGGGTGCGCTGTTCCCGCGATTCGACACCGAGAACGCCGCCCAGATCCCTACCGGGTTCGGCGGCATGATCTACATGATGTCGGCGATTCTGCTGCTCGGCGTCATTATGGTCCTCGAGGCGGCGCCGGTGCTCGACTACCTGCGGTCGCAGTTTCTGGGCGACGAGCCAGAGCCGGGCCTGGGCCTGATCGGCTCGCTGGCCGCCGTGGCCATCGTGTGCGTCGCTACCACCATCGTGCCAATCCGCATGGGCCTGCGGAAGATCGAGGCCATGGAGTTCTAATTCCGCAGCGCACCTCCCGCGGTTCGCCCCATCACGCGTTGTCCCGATCCATCCCGCGTTTGCCGACGCCCTGCCTGCGCTGACGCTCCTCCCAGCTTGGGTTCGCAGTCACACCTGCGTCCACCCATAGCATGGAGGAAAAGATGTCGAGCAGGCTTCCACCCATTCTTGCCCTCGCCACGCTGGCCATCGCTGCCTGTAGCGACGGCGCGCCCGCGGGATCGGGCACCGCACCCAATCCGGCCGCCGCCACGAGCACCAGCGTCACGCCCGGTACCGAGCGCCTCGAGGGCATCGCCCGCCGGCTGGCCAAGGCGCTCAAGGACCCGGAGTTCCGCTCCCGCTTGTACACCCGGCTCCAGGCGTCGTCGTACCCGGAAGGCAAGATCCATCTGCAGCGGAGCTTCTCGCGGGCCAATCGCGAGGACCTCAGGGCCATCGCCCGGCAGAATCGAGAAACGGAGGATCAGGCGGACTCGGCGATCAGCAAGGCCCGGGCGCTGGAGGTTTACCTGCCCGTCCCTGCCCACCGGGCCGCATGGACGGGAGACGAACGGCTCCTGGTCGCCACGGCCGACAAGGATGGCGACATCCCGGTCGCGTACGATCTCAACGGGGGCCGCCACCTCCTCGATCCGACGCGTGCTCCACAGACCCCGGTGCTGGCGGTCGTGCCGGTGGAAACCGACTTCGACCATCCCGTGATCCCGTTCGCCCAGTCCTGTCCGCCCGACATCCCCGGTTGTGGAGGGACCGGGGGGAGTGGCGGATCGGGCCAGAATGGCGGGGGCAGCAACGTCCTCACCATACCCGGTCTGTACATGAACCGGGCGCACTTCAACGACGATTTTGAGGGTTGGTTGAAGGGGAGTCCCGAGTTTGAGATCCACATCATGGGCCAGAAAGGTCGCACCGACTCCCTGACCAGGTACCAGTGTGCCGGTGAGCATCAGCCCGCATCGTACTACTGGGATGGCGGAACCGACTGGAGTGGAGAGGTGCTGCTCTTCAGTCAGGCAGAGATCGACGCCTATCATTCGGCCCATCCCGGGGAAACATTCCGCATCGTCGCGATGGAGGACGATGACACCTCGTGCGAGATGAAGGTCGATCAGAACCGGTGGGCGGAGTTCGTCGCGTCCTTCGGCCCGCTGTACCGGGACATCACCGGCGCGACCGACACCGGGAGCGTCAAGAAGTACCTCGCGGCAGGGAAGAGCCTCCGGAAGCTCCTCTCCGCGCTCGCGAGCTGGATCAAGACCAACGACGACCTGATCGGCAACGCGATCGAGGACAAGGTAGTCGGAGAGTATCACAGTGGGTTCAACTGGATCCTGCGGGCCGACAACAACGTCACCAACGGCTGGGTCAGTCTGATCATCCGCTGACCGGCAGGGGACCGGTGGAGCTCGCTCCGCCGGCCCCCTCAGTCCAAGGAGCAGACATGCGAAACTTCGTCCTTTCCCTGCTACTCGCGTCATTCGGCGCACCTCTCGTCGCCGCCCAGTCGACGCCGCGCTGGGCGATTTCCATCGGCGCCAGCCGAGATGCCTTCACGGGTGGCTCCACCGACACCACCAGTCTGCCAGGGTCCGAGGTCGAGGTCGGGCCCACGGCGAGAGTCGCGGTGGAGATAGGGCTCACCCGGGCACTGGGCTCCTGGGAGTTGAGCCTCGGTGCCGGTTACGCGCCCGGCGGGTTACGAGCACAAGCGGGAGCGGTGTTGGTCGAGGATGGGACCAGCGGCATCGACCGCTACCGCCTGGCGTTGCTGGTGGGCCGGCGCATCGCGACGCTCGATCGCGCTGAGCTGATCGCGCTGGTCGGACCGGGGATCGATCACTGGGAATCCAGCGGGACCCTCCGGCGGACTACCCTCAGCGGCCGGGCCGGGCTTGCGCTCCGGATTCCGCTGGGAGGGCTCAGCTTCGAGAATCGCGCAATGTTCGGAATCGGCGAGAGTCCGTTTCACCCGTCGGCACTTCCGCCCGGGGCCACGGCGAGGAGCCTGCGGACCTGGAGCCTCGGCGCTGCGCTCCGCATTCCGATCTAACCGTGTCCGGGAGGCAGGTTCGCACGGCGCGATAGCCTGAGCCATCCTGCCTCCCTGAAGGATCTTCCGCCCGGTTGTCGGGCACTGAGTCGGGACCCGCCGGTGAGCAGCCGAGCGGGTCTTTCTGCGCCTCACAATCGCGGTGCTCGTCGTCGCGCCCTCGAAGATCGCCCTGCCTCGCGGACCGATTTCTGGCCTCTCCGTCCTTTTCTTGGGCCGAAACGCGCATTCCGTGCGTGATGCACGCCCCCGCGATGAGCTCACCCGTGCGTTACTGTGTGGCGTCGCCGCCGGCGGGGCGATGCCACACTCCCCGGCATACCCAGACTCCACTCCGACGCTGGCCGCCGGCCGCTTCCGCGGCTTTTCTGGCAACTACCCAGCGCCCCAGACCGGTTCGGATCGATGCCTCACCCCGGGATCACTCTCCTCCAATTGCTCTCTGGCTCGGGTGAGTCAGGCAGGCCGCCGCCTCACGGCGTCGAGTAGTTCGACCACGCCGCCGGCCGGCCCCACGGCCTATCCTCGCCCCCTTCGAGGAGCAACCGATGCATCGCCCGATCGCCATGCTTTTGGCGCTCGCGGCGGGAGGACTTTCTCTCGCCTGCACCGCCGAAGACAAGACCAGCCAGTTCCCCACTACTCCTGACAATCCCGATTCGGTCGCGGAGGCGGTAGTGGTCCACACTCCGGGTGCTCCGCTTCCCGGACTCTCCCAACGGCAGTTGCAGCTCTTCGCCTCCGGGCTGCAGGTCTTCGGGACCGAGTTTACACCCGCGACCGGGCTCGGTCCTCTCTTCAACTCGAATTCCTGTGTCGCCTGCCATGGCGACCCGGCTCCGGGCGGCTACGGCGACACGGTCGAGATCCATGCCTCCGCCTATCAGCCGGGAGTGGGCTGCAACACCCTGGACGCGGCAGGAGGCCCGGTGGTACAGCAGCATGTCACCCCCGCGCTCCAAGCCGCCCTCGGCATAACCTCCGAGCCGATGCCGCCCGGCGCGACCGCAATCGGCCACCGCAGTACTCCGCTCGTCTTCGGCCTGGGATTGCTCGATGCGGTACCCGATCAAACCATCCGGCGATTGGCGAGTATCCGCTACCCGGAGGGCGTCCATGGCCGGCCCGCGATCCTGGCAGATGGTCGGATAGGACGTTTCGGCCGCAAGGCGTCAGTGGCGAGCCTCGATGAGTTCAACGCCGGGGCATTCTTCAACGAAATGGGCATCACCAATCCCCTGAACCCCGTGGAAGGCACCGTCGCGGGTCAACCGCTTCCGCCGGGCGTGGATCCCGCGCCGGACCCGGAACTCAGCGCCGGGTCCCTCGCCGCGGCGAGCACTTTTGTCAAACTGCTCGGCCCCGTCGCCCCGACCAGCCCAACGGATCAGACTCGGCTTGGACAGAGGCTCTTCGCGCAGGTGAGGTGCACCAGCTGCCATGTGCCGATCCTGCTCACCGGGAACAGCTCGATCCCGGCGCTCCGCTTCCGGTGGTTCCGTGCCTATACCGATCTACTGCTGCATGATATGGGACCCGGACTCGCCGACATGTGCAATGGCGTTGCGACCCCCAGCGAGTTCCGGACCCAGCCGCTCACCGGGATGCAGTTCCTGGACATGTTCATGCACGACGGTGCCTCGCCCACGATCCAGGACGCGATCCAGCGTCATGGAGGAGAGGCCTCGGCCGCGCGCGACCGGTTCCTCGGGTTGACCCCGTCGGATCAGGCGGCGCTGATCGCTTTTGTGCAGTCGCTGTAGTGGGAGGTGACGTTCAGGGCCCCCGCGCCGAACGTCGGGCGGGGGCTAGTTCCGGAAGATGTCAGGCGGGTACGGCGGTCCCGCAGCTCTCGCAGAACCGGCTTCCAGACACCAGCGGCGCGCCACAGCTGGCACAGCCACCGATGGCGAGCGAACGCCCACAGGAAGAACAGAACAGGGCGTCGCTCTCCGGACGGGGGCCACAGGTGGGGCAGCGGATCCCGGCCGCTTGCAGCCGCCTGACGCGGTCCGCAATCAGGTCCTCGACCGCGTCCCCCGTGGGAACCGAGGCCGCGACTTCTGCCTGAGGCTTCGCGCCATCCTCCTCGGCCCGCAGCACGGCCAGAGCCTCGGCGGTGTACCTCGACTTGAGTTGAGCGTAGTCGTCGTCGGAGAGCTTGCCGGTGGCGCGGTCAAACTCGATCTCCCGAAGCGCGGCGAGTGCGATGCCCTTAGGAGTGTCGTCCGGGTCTTCCGGCTCCTCCGCTCCTGGGGGGGCGGTGACCCCCGGTCGTGTCAGGGGTGCGGCAAGCACGGCCACCACCGCAAGGGCGACCAGAGCGGCGGCGATCGCTTCGTAGAGCATCAGGGGTCGAGCTCCTTCAGTTCTCGCTCCAACCGGGAAAGCTCCTCGGCTGAGGCGGGCGGGGCGGCCACGACTGCCCGTGCCGCGCCGCGTGGCAGAGGCGGGACTGGGACGGGCGCCGAGGCGGCGACTTCCCGCATCCGGGTGCGCTGCCTGAGGATCGCGAACATCACGCCGCCGATGAGCAGGACCGCCAGAGTTGGGAAGACGTATCCGAACAGGTTGAACCCCTCTGGCTTGGGAGCCATAAGGATCTTCTCGCCGTACTTCGCCACGAATGCGGCCACGATTTCGTCGGCGGACTTGCCTTGATCCTCGAGCGCGAGGACTTCCTTGTGGAGCGCCGGCGAGTAGCTGCAGGTGAAGTCGGTGGTGCGGCAGGTGTAGATGTCGAGGGTGCAGCCGCAGGTGCAGTGGAGGCGCTTCTCCACGCCGGTGACGAAGGGGTCGTTGTCACGGTGGGTCACCCGCTCGCGCGCCCCGCCAGCCGAAATCGGGTCGCGCAGCGTCCCGGTTTCGCCCTGGCCCGGCAGCACTTCTCCCTGCTGGGCGCTCAGGCGGCTGACCGCGGCACCGCCGAGCGCCAGTCCGCCGAGGCCAGCCAGAAAGGCCCGCCGAGAAGAATTCACGGCGCGGACCCCGAGCCGGCGAGCTGCACTTCGTACCCGGCCTGCTTGTGCCTCGGTGTGCCCGAGACCACGCCCCCCGGCCACATGGTGATCAGACCGCCGACCACCAGTACCACGCCCCCGATCCACACCCACAGGACCAGCGGATTGATCGTGAACCGGTACACAGCCTCTTCCGTGCCCGCCACCGATCCGGCGTACACGATGTAGAGATCCTCCTGCAGGTTGCTGCGAATCCCTACCTCGGTGGAGGGCTCGAACGACTTCTGCCTGACGCCAGGCGCCGGCTCGG
>DASPUE010000346.1:0-15654 GCA_035623055.1 Gemmatimonadales bacterium | reverse complement strand
CTCCTGCACGTACGTCGACGTCTGGTAGATCGGCGTCATGACCGCCCCGGTGGACGGGTCGGGCTCCTGGCCGGCGTGGACGGCCCGGGTGGCGAAGCCGTGCAGGGAATCGGTGTCGCGGATCTGGGTCATGCAGGGTGGGGTCGGAGTCGCGGGAAGGTTACCCGCGGCATCTCCCCCGAGCAAGGCGAACGCGCGCCCGTATCCCGCGAGAGGACTCGGTGATGCCACCGGACCAGCTGGAGGAACGGCTCGAGCCGAGAACGCTCGCTCCCCGCTGCCTGGTGGTGGATGACGACGCCCAGGTGCGCAACACCATCGCCCGGGTCACCCAGATGCTTGGGCTGGATCCGGTGCAGGCGGCCAGCGGTGACGAGGCGTTGGAAATCCTGCTGCGCGAAGGGGAAGTGCCCGTCGTCATCAGCGACGTGAACATGCCGGGGCTTCATGGCATCCAGTTCCTGGAGGAGGTCGTCAAGCGCTTCCCGGAGACCGGCGTGCTGATGCTCTCCGGCGTGTCGGATGTGAAGGTGGCGGTGCAGTGCCTCGACAAGGGGGCGCTGGACTACATCTCCAAGCCGGCGATGATCGACGAAGTGCGGGCGCGGCTGGCCAAGGCGCTCGAGAAGCGCGACCTCATGCTGCAGAAGCGCTTCTACCAGAAGAACCTCGAATTGCGGGTGCGGGTGCAGGCCAACCGGATTCGGGAGCTGTTTCTCCAAGGAGTGCAGACGCTGGCTCACGCGCTGGAAGCCAAGGACGCGTACACCAGCGGCCACTCCATCCGGGTCAGCCGTTACGCGGTGCAGACTGCCGTGCGGCTCGGGTTTACCGGCGAACGCCTCGAGGAGATCCGGCTCGGCGCCGAGCTCCACGACATCGGAAAGATCGGGACCCGGGAGGCGGTCCTCAACAAGCCGGGGCCGCTCACCGAGGATGAGTTTCTGCACATCACCGAGCACACCATCCTGGGCGAGCGGATCCTGGCCCCGCTCGCCCGGGAGAACCCGACGGTGCTCCGGATCGTCCGCCACCACCATGAACGCATGGATGGCCGCGGCTTCCCGGACCGCCTGACAGGAGGGGATATTCCCGTCGAAGCCCGCATCGTCTGCGTGGTGGACGCCTTCGACGCCATGACGACCAACCGGGCCTACCGGGCGTCCCGGACCCCGGTGGACGCGATGGCGGAGCTGGGAGCCTGTACCGGGACCCATTTCGATCCCCAAGTCGTGCGGGCGTTCACGGACGCCTTTCCCGACCCCTCGATTCTCCCCTTGCAAGTCTGAAGCGGACGGGGTGAGCCCCGTCACCGCCTCTCGCGTCATTTCACGGCAGACTCAAGGATGGACTCGCTTCCCCCGACTCGACGCCGCGATCCCACGGCCCTCGCGGCTTACCATACTGAAGTTCCTGCCCCCAGCGCCCGCGTTCCCGGGCTCTGCCTGCTGGTGGATGACGACAACGACCTGCGGCGCGCGATGGCCCGGGTGCTCGACAGCATGGGCCTCTCCTGCATCGAGGCCGGGTCCGGCGCCGAAGCGCTGACCATCCTGCATACGACCGGCGAAGTTCCCCTGCTCGTCTCGGACGTCTCGATGCCCGATCTCGACGGGGTCGGGCTGCTGCGCGAGGTGCGGCGCCGTTATCCCGACATGGCCGTGGTGATGCTGACCAGCGTCCGGGAAGCGGAGATCGCGGTGGACTGCCTCATGGCGGGCGCCCTGGACTACATCACCAAGCCGGCGCTGCTGGGCGAGATCCAATCGCGCATTCAGCGGGCGCTCGAGAAGCGCGACCTCATGCTTCAGAATCGCTTCTATCAGGAAAACCTCGAGCGGCTGGTGGACCAGCAGGCAGCCCGCCTGCGGGAGCTCTTCCTGGAAGGGGTCCAGACCCTGGTCCATGCGCTGGACGCCAAGGACCCCTACACCCGGGGCCACTCGACCCGGGTGAGTCACTACGCCGATCGGATCGCGAGCCGCATGGGCTTCTCCGGTCAGGCGCTGGAGGACATCCGGCTGGGCGCCGCCCTGCACGATATCGGCAAGATCGGCACGCCCGAATCCATCCTGCGGAAGCCCGGTCCGCTGAGCGCGGATGAGTTCGACCACATCACCGAGCACACCCTGCTGGGTGAGCGGATCCTCGCCCCGCTGGCGCGGGCCAATCCCACCGTGCTGTCGATCGTCCGGTCGCATCATGAGCGGGTGGACGGGGCCGGCTTCCCCGATCGGCTCCCCGGGAATCGGATTCCCTGGGCCGCCCGGATCGTCGCCGTGGCTGATGCCTTCGACGCGATGACCACCGACCGCTCCTATCGGACGTCGCTGAGCCCCTCCGGCGCGCTCGATGAACTCGAGTCCTGTGCCGGAACCCACTTCGATCCCGAGGTGGTCAGCGCCTTCCGCGCCGAATTCCCCGATCCCGACGGGCTCCTGGTCGGCTGACCCGCCGGTCCCCGATCGGATCCTCTTCAGACGGTAGGGCAGTGGCAGGGCAAAGTGCCCTTCACTGTCCTACCGTCTCGATCTGTTGGCGCTAGCTTACCCCCATGTCCGATACCTTGATGATCAGTGTCTCCGGGATGCGCGGGATCGTGGGCAAGGATCTCACCCCGGAACTCGTGGCCCGGCACGCCGCGGCCCTCGGCGCCTGGGCCCGGAGCCGCGGGAAGCCGGTGGTGGTCCTTGGCCGCGATGCCCGGACCAGCGGGTCGATGTTCGCACGGGCGGCGACCGCGGGCCTCATGTCGGTGGGTGCCGACGTGATCGATGTGGGCATCGTTCCGACCCCCACCGTGCAGCTGGCGGTAGAGCATCATCATGCCGGGGCCGGACTGATTCTCACGGCGAGTCACAACCCGATCGAATGGAACGCCCTCAAGCTGGTCGGCCCGGACGGGATCTTCCTCGACGGGGACGACGGCGCACGGGTACGGGAGCTGGCGGAGGCCGGGCCGCCCCGGACCGGGTGGGAGGGTGTGGGCAGTGTCCGTGAGGACCGGGAGGCGATCGAAAGGCATCTCGCCCAGGTGCTGGCATTGCCGATGATCGACCTGGGGCGGATCCGGTCCCGCCGGTTTGTCGTCGCGCTGGACTGCGTGCGAGGGGCTGGGGGCACCACCGTCCCCCAGTTGCTCGAGCAGCTCGGCTGCACGGTGCGAGCGATCAACCTGGAGACCGATGGCCGCTTCCCCCGGCCGCCGGAGCCGCTCCCCGAGAATCTGGGCGAGCTCTCTCGGCTGGTGCGGGAGAGCAAGGCAGCGATCGGACTGGCGGTCGATCCGGACGTCGACCGGCTGGCGCTGGTGGATGAAACCGGCGCTCCGATCGGAGAGGACTACACACTGGCCTTGGCCGTGAGGGCGGTGCTTGGTCGGACGGCGGGGACTCCAACGGGTAAGACCGCTCCAGTCGTGGTGGCCAACCTCTCGACCAGCCTGGTGGTCGAGGATGCGGCCCGGATGGGTGGCGCCCGGTTCGTCAGGGCTCCCGTTGGCGAGGCGAACGTCGCCCGCGCCATCCGCGACGAGGGGGCGGTGATCGGCGGAGAGGGGAACGGTGGCGTGATCCTTCCTTCCGTCCACATTGGCAGGGATGCGCCGATTGGTGTGGCATTGATCCTGCACCTTCTTGCGGCGACAAGCCACACCGTCTCCGGGCTCGTGGCTGAGCAGCCGCGCTATCACATCGTGAAAGCTAAGGCTCAGCGGGGTAAAGACTTAGCTCCTGTGTACCAACGCCTACGGGATCGCTTCGCGGATGCAGTGCCCGACACTCGGGACGGACTGAGGCTTGCATGGACGGACCGCTGGGTACACGTCCGGCCCTCCGGGACTGAGCCGATCGTCCGGTTCATCGCCGAAGCGCCAACCCAGGCCGAAGCCGAATCGCTGGTCGCGGCCTGCCGCGAACTCTTCACCACTTGAGGGCCTCAACCCATGTGCGGGATTGTCGGGTACGTCGGACCTCGCCAGGCCGCTTCTCTTCTTATTGAGGGGCTGCGCCGGCTCGAGTATCGAGGCTATGACTCTTCGGGGATCGCCGTCCTGAACGGCCAAGGCCTGGTGGTCATGAAGCAGTCCGGGAAGCTCAGCGCTCTGGAGCTGCAGCTCAAGGATTACACCCCTAAGGGAACCGTGGGCATCGGCCATACACGGTGGGCCACGCATGGTCCGCCGACGGTGACCAACGCGCATCCGCACACCGACCAGTCGGGGAAGATCGCGCTCATCCACAACGGGATCATCGAGAACGCCGGCGCCATCAAGAAGGTGTTGGAGCAGCGTGGCCACCGTTTCAAGTCCGACACGGATACAGAGGTGCTGGCCCACCTGGTGGGGGAGTGCTATCACGGCAGCCTGGAAGAGGCGGTCGCCGAGGCGCTCCGCGAGGTCGACGGTGCCTATGGCATCGCGGTGATCTGCGAAGACGAGCCGGACGTGCTGGTCGCGGCCCGGAAGGGCTCGCCGCTTCTCGTCGGCGTGGGTGACGGGGAGTGGTTCGTGGCCTCCGACGCGTCGGCGATCCTGTCGCACACTCGGTCGGTGGTCTATCTCGACGACGGCGAGATGGTGGTGCTGACCCGCAAGGGCTACCACGTCCGCGACCTGGCGGCCACCCGGATCGACAAGCCCGTCAACCAGATCGAATGGGACCTGGCCACGATCGAGCGGGGCGGCTACGCCCACTTCATGTTGAAGGAGATCTTCGAGCAGGCCGACACGGTGCGCAACACCATGCGCGGCCATCTGCTCGAGGACGAAGGCTCCGCCCGCATGAGCGGCCTCAACCTCACCGATGACGACATCAAGAAGATCGAGCGGATCGTCATCACCGCCTGCGGCACCAGCTGGCATTCCGGTCTCATCGGCGAGTACATGCTCGAGGAGATGGCGCGGATCCCGGTCGAAGTCGAGTACGCCTCGGAGTTCCGCTACCGGAATCCGGTCGTGGACGAGCGCACCCTGGTGATCGGCATCTCGCAGTCCGGCGAAACCGCCGACACCCTGGCGGCGATCCGCGAGGCCAAGCGGCGCGGCGCGCGCACCATCGGCCTGGTCAATGTGGTCGGATCGACCATTGCCCGGGAAGTCGATGGCGGCATCTATTTGCACGCCGGTCCCGAGGTCGGGGTCGCGAGCACCAAGGCTTTCACCAGCCAGGTGATCGCGCTCGCGCTGCTCACCCTGCGGTTCGGTCGGCTCCGCAACCTGAGCATCCTGCAGGGCCGGCAGATCATCCAGGGGCTCAAGGCCCTTCCGGGCCAGGTGCAGCAGATTCTCGACCGGGCCCATGAGGTCGAAGCCCTGGCCGAGCGGTTCTGGCGCAGCAACAACGCGCTCTACCTGGGCCGGGGAGTGAACTTCCCGGTGGCCCTGGAGGGCGCGCTCAAGCTCAAGGAAATCTCCTACATCCACGCTGAAGGGTACCCGGCGGCGGAGATGAAACACGGACCGATCGCCCTGATCGACGAGAACATGCCGGTGGTGTTCATCGCGCCCAAGGACGCGGTGCACGGGAAGATCGTCTCGAACGTGGAGGAAGTCCGGGCCCGCGGTGGCCAGGTCATTGCCATCAAGAACGATGGCGACGACCAGATCGCCCGCCTCGCCTCGGCGACCTTCACGATCCCAGACACCCTGGACATGCTCACGCCGATCCTGACGATCGTCCCGCTGCAGCTGTTCAGCTATTACGTTGCGGTGCGCCGAGGCTGCAACGTGGACCAGCCGCGGAACTTGGCGAAGAGCGTCACCGTGGAGTAGTCGGCGAGGACTCTTGGGTTTGAGCGCCCGAGACAGCGAAGGGGGATCCACACCGGATCCCCCTTCCTGCTTTTCGGGATCGGGCCCCTCGCCCGGCGCCCGGTGACGGTTAGCTTTCCTGCGTCTCAATCCCGGACCCATGTCGGACCTACTGACCGATCTCGTGGCGGCGCTAGCCGACGGCTATCGTGTGGAGCGGCAACTCGGCCGCGGGGGGATGGCTCAGCTCACGGCTGCGGCCTGATGCGCGTGGTCCTGCAGCGAGTCTCCCGTGCCTCGGTCACGATCGCCGGGCGGGTCACCGGCGCGATCGAGCGCGGGTTCTGCCTGCTCGTGGGTTTCACGCATACCGACACCGCCACGGAAGTCGACTGGATGGCCGAGAAGGTTGCCGGACTTCGGCTCTTCTCGGATGCCGAGGACAAGATGAACCTCGGGCTGGCGGAGGTTGGCGGGTCGCTGCTCGTCGTCTCGCAGTTCACCCTCTTCGGGGACGTCCAGAAGGGTCGCAGGCCTTCCTTCATAGACGCGGCTCGGCCGGAGATCGCGATTCCCCTCTATGAGCGGTTCGTCGCGCAGTTGCGTTCCAAAGGACTGCGGGTCGAGACCGGCGAGTTTGGGGCGATGATGCAGGTCGAGATCCACAACGACGGACCGGTGACACTCCTTCTTGAGCGTATCGCGGAGCAGTAGCCCGGACCGTTCACCGCTCACCGCTCACCGCTTACTGCTTACTGCTGATCGAATGCGCCCCAACCTCATCCTCGCCTCGGGCTCGCCCCGGCGTCGGGAACTCCTCGCCATGCTTGGCCTGCGGTTCACGGTCTCCCCTTCGCACATTCCCGAGACGCCGCGTCCAGGGGAAGCACCGGTGGCCTACGCCGAGCGGCTGGCGCGCGAGAAGGCGGAAAGCGTGGCCGGGGATCTGGTTCTTGGGGCCGACACGACGGTTCTCTTGGGTGACACCCTTCTCGAGAAGCCCACGGATGAGGCAGACGCCCTCAGGATGCTCCGGGCGCTTCAGGGGCGGACCCATCAGGTGATCACCGCCATCGCGCTCAAGGCGAGGGGAGAAATCCGCCAGGCGACCGACGTGACGCTGGTAACCTTTCGATCGTGTGACGACGCCTTTCTCGAGGCCTACATCGCGACCGGAGAGCCGATGGACAAGGCGGGGGCCTACGGGATCCAGGGGTATGGTGCGGCGCTGGTGGAGCGGATCGAGGGGGACTTCTTTTCGGTGATGGGGCTGCCGGTGCGGCTGGTGCTTCGGTTGCTCGAGGAGGCTGGCTTTCCCTACCGCTTCGGAGGGTGATCTCCGTCAGACCTTGACGCTCCACACGGACACCGCCTGCGCGCGGTTCTTGACTGACAGCGGGTCCCGCGCAACGACCGGCGGCTTCTCCTTGAGGACCTGGTGGAGCGGGTCGCTGATGAGGATTTCGCCTCCCTTGGCATTGGAGCAGAGCCGGCTCGCGACGTTCACGGCATCACCGATCACGGTGTATTCCAGGCGCAGGTGGCTCCCGATGTTCCCCGCGAAGGTGTCGCCGTAGTTGATGCCGATCCCCACACTGATGCTTGGGCGCCCCTCGGCGGTCCACTTGGCGTTCAGCCCATGGATGGCGCGCTGCATGGCGATCGCTGCCTGGACTGCTTGATCGGGGTCCTCGGCGTGGGGGATCGGCGCTCCCCACAGCGCCATGATTGCGTCTCCGATGAATTTGTCGAGTGTCCCGCCGTGGGTGAAGATGATGTCCACCATCTCGGTGAAGTAGTCGGAGAGGAGGCTCGCGATCGAGTCGGGGCTCATGTGTTCCGACATCGAGGTGAAGCCCCGGATGTCGGAGAAGAGAATTGTAACTGGGCGCTTATCGCCGCCGAGCTTGACGGCGCCCTGCTGTTGGGCGATCTCCGCGGCCACGTTCGGCGCGAAGTAGCGCTCGAAGTTGGAGCGGACCATCGCCTCGCGCTGGATCTGCTCGGCGAACCGGCTGTTCTTGATTGCGATCGCCGCCAGGCCGCCGAAGGCGATCAGGAACTGAAGGTCCTCGTCGTTAAAGGAGTTGGTGGCCGTCAGATTGTCGACGTAGAGAATGCCCAGCACCTGTTCGGCGCTTGCCATGAGCGGGATGCACATGGCGCTCCGCACGCTCTGCAGCAGAATCGACTGCCCACCCTTGAAGCGGTCGTCGGCCACGGCATTATCGGTGAGAATGGCGACCCGCTCTTCCACCGCCTTGCGGGCAATCGAGCGGGGCACGTGGTGGGAGGAGCCGTCGCCCAGACGGCTCTTGGAGACGCGGGGCACCAGCTCGCCCGAGTCGGTGGAGAGCAGCACCGAGACCCGGTCAACGCCCATGACGTCGAAGGTGGTCTCCACCACTCGGCCCAGCAGCTTGTCGAGGTCCAGCTCGCCGGACAGCTTCTGCGACACTTCGAGCAGCAGGGACAGTTTCTTGGCGTTCCGCTCGGCGGTGGTGGCCGCGGCAACTTTGAGCTGGCCCGCCCCAGCTTCGTGATGCCCCACTACCGATGCGGCCACCTCCTCGACCAGCGCGGCCGGCATCACCACGCTCATCGCCACTTGCTTGACAATAGTCCCGCCGGGATGAGGCTGATTCTGCCCCGTGGCGCTGTGGCGGCCGGTCTGATCGGGTGACTTGAGCTGGAAGACCACCTTGCCGAACGTGACGGAATCGCCCGGCTCGAGTGTGCCCTCCGTGACCCGCTCGCCGTTGATGAAGGTACCGTTGGAGCTGCCGAGGTCCTTGAGATGCACGCCGGCCTTGCTGGGCTTGAGCTCCGCGTGCCGGCGGCTGATCGTCGGATCGAAGATCGGGATATCGCTCGTCACGGCCCGCCCCACCACGTAGATGTGGTCTGGGGTGAGCTCGAAGTCCTGGTCTCCCGTGAACGAGACGAGCTTAAGGGTCATGGAATCGTGAATATATGTTGGCTGAAAGGTGGCGCCACTGGCGTCGCGGCCTGAAGGATGCTGGCCCGTGGCGCTCGTGCCTCACCACGGTCAGGCCCGACGACCGGCGAGTCCCAGCGCGGCGAGAACCGCCCGCGCCTTGGCCTCGGTCTCCTGGAATTCCGCCTCGGGCTCCGAGTCCGCCACGATGCCCGCGCCCGCCTGCACCCACGCCCGGCCGCCGCGCATGACGACGGTACGGATCGCGATGGCGGTGTCGAGCGTGCGCGCCCCCCAACTCACGTAGCCGACCGCTCCAGCGTAGGGGCCGCGACGCACCGGCTCGAGTTCGTCGATGATCTCCATCGCCCGTACCTTGGGCGCGCCGCTCACCGTCCCCGCCGGGAAACACGCGCCCAGCGCCGCCAGCGCGTCCAGCTCGGGCCGAAGCGTGCCGCGCACCTCACTCACCAGATGCATCACGTGGGAGTAGCGCTCCACGACCATGAATGCGGTGAGCCGTACGCTGCCGAATTGGGCAACCCGGCCCACGTCGTTCCGTCCCAGGTCGACGAGCATCAGGTGCTCGGCGCGCTCCTTCGGGTCCCCCTCGAGTTCCGCCTGCAGCGCCTGATCCTGCTCGGCACTGGTCCCTCGGGGACGGGTGCCGGCGATGGGCCGCAGGGTGATCTCCCCGTCCTCCACCCGGACCAGCACCTCGGGCGAGCTGCCGACAACGTGCAGGTCATCACAATGCAGAAAGTAGAGGTAAGGGGCAGGATTGAGGGCCCGCAGGTAGCGATAGGTGAGAAAGGGGTCGGGGGCCGCCAGGTCGAGGCGACGGGAGAGGACGGTCTGAAAGGTGTCGCCGGCGGCAATGTACTCCTGGATCCGCCGCACGTCCTGCTGGTAGCGTCCGTCCAGATACGGGGAGACCTGCTGAGGCTCCGGGATCGGGCCCTCGATTTCGAGTGGCTTGAGCGAGGCGGGGCCCCGCAGACGCTCGAGCCACTCTCCGATCCGGCGCGTTGCCTCGATGTAGCGTTCCTCGAGTACGGCGCGGGACATCCCCGGCTTGACCTCGACATTGGCGATAATCGTCGCCCGGTTGAAGAGATTGTCGAGGACCAGCACGGTGTCGGCCACCATCAGGATGGCTTCCGGCAAATCGCGATCGTCGGGCGGCGCGTGGGGGAGGCGCTCCAGGCTCCGGACCACATCGTAGCCGATGTACCCCACCGCGCCTCCGGTGAAGCGCGGCAGGCCCGGAAGGCTGACCGGGGGATATTGCCGCATGGTCTCTGCCATGTGGTCGAGCGGTGCCTGATCGGTTGCGACCGTCGTCCACCCTTCCGCCGCTCGCCACCGCCGCACCTCACGGCCACGGTAGCTGTACACCTCTCGCGGATCGGTCGAGAGGAAGGTGTACCGGGCCCAGCGCTCGCCACCCTCGAGAGACTCCAGCAGAAACCCGTATGCTCCGCGGTGCAGCTTGGCGAAGGCCGAGACGGGGGTGTCACCGTCCAGGACGACCTGACGGGTGACCGGCACCATTCCGGGCACGGCCCGATCGAGAAACTCGGCGAGAGCGGGATCGGGCATCAGGGGAAGGTCGGGGATGGGTGATCGAGTCGACGCAGATGGAGCCGCCCCCGGCGGCAGGCCTCCGACGGGGCCATGTAGTCTAAGGCCGCTCCAGTCGCCCGAATAGTCCTGCGGAGCGGCTGTTGCCTGAGTGTTTCGAAGTGTCTGGAGTCCGGCGCGGGCGGGGCGACCACCCGTTTCAGCGGGGCGCGACCACCAGGTAGGTGCCACTGCCCGTCAGCGGCGCCTGCAGGTTGTCGAGTGAGGGCCGTTCCGAGACCAGCAGCCCATAGTTGCCGCCGTCCAAGCGAATGGCGACCTGCAGGGCGCGCTCCAGACCTGCGGGGCTGCCGTATCGCGTGATGGCGGCGACCGGCGGCGCGAAATGCACCGGATACTTGAACCGGATCAACGCGCCCCGCTTCGGCGCAAGGCTGGTCGTGACATCCATGCCGTAGACGCCAGGGCGCGGGTGAACCGTGACGAAGACCGAGTCCTGCGCTCCCGTTGTGTCGAAGCTCTCCGCGGGAAAGCTCAATTCGGCGAACACGGTATTGTCGGGAGCGGCGTGACGGAGCACGATCTGGCGCGCCGCCCTGATCGGGAAAACCACCACCGTATCTTCGGCCGGAACTCCGGACATCTCCAGCACGAACAGCCGCTCCAGAGGGAGGACCCGACTCATCGGAGCGGGGCCGGCCGGCGCGGCCGCCGCCGGGGCATGGCCGCAGCCCAGCGGCGCGATCAGCACCGCCGTTGCCGCCACGATCGAACGGGAGCTAATTGTCACGATGGGCACACCGGGAGTGAAAGGGTGAAGGGGGCGAGACTCGCCGGGGTCTGTCTGGTTCTTCTGGCCGCCAGCGCCTCGGCGCTCCCGGCCCAGCAATGGAACGATTCCGCCACGGTTGCGCTGGTGGAGCGGGGCATCGCCGCCCGGCGGCGGGCGGAGCCGGATTCGTCCCTCACCAGCTATCGGACCCATGCGCACGGGTTTGTGTTCTTCCTGGCCCAGGCCGGCTCGGGTCTGGCCAGCCCGCCCCGCCTCGTCAAGGCGGACGAACTCGACGTGGAAGTGTATTGGCGAGCACCGGCGATCAGCAAACAGGTCATCGTCGCCTGGCGCGATGGCCGCTGGATGCCCACCGATATCAGCTACCATCGCGACCACCTGGGCATCGTCACCAACAACTTCGGTGACCGGATCCGGATCGGCGAAGGGGACGAGGTCCGAGACGTCATCCACCCGCTGGCCGTCGAAGGCCCCGCAATTTACGACTATCGGCTCAGCGACTCGGTGCGCCTGCAGAGCCGGGACACCACGCTCGAGCTGTACCAGGTCGAGGTCCGCCCCCGGGACCCCGCGGCGGCGAGGGTCATCGGCGTCATGTTCCTGGAGCGGCACAGCGGCGATCTGGTGCGCTTTCGCTTCGGCTTCACCCGTGCTGCCTACCTGGATCATTCGCTCGAGGACATCAGCATCCTGCTCGAGAACGCGCGTCTGGAAGGGCGCTGGTGGCTCCCCTGGCGGCAAGAGATGGAAATCCGCCGGCGGTTGACCTGGCTCGATTTCCCGGCCCGCTCGATCATTCGCAGCCGCTGGCAGATCGGGGAGTACGACCTGAACGTGGACCTGCCGGAAGAGGCGATGGCAGGTCCGGCGATCGGTGGCTTGCGAGAGCCGGTGGATAGCGGCGGGCCGTGGACGGCCCCACTGGCCCAGACCGTCGAGGGCGTGGCCCGGCCGGTCGAACGGGCCGATCTCGATCAGCTCCGCGCCGAAGTCGGGAGGCTCGCCGAGGGCCGGCTGTTGAGTGGCTTGCCTCGTACCCGGCTCGGCGTTTCCGCTCTGAGCGATGTCGCCCGGGTCAATCGGGTGCAGGGGCTCGCCCTCGGCGCGGGAGTGGCGTTCCAGGCGGCGCCGCAGGTAATTGTGCGCCCCCGTGCGATGTTCGGGACCTCCGATCAGCGCGTTACCGGTGACCTTCGGATTACCCGCCAGACCTCCGCGAGCGAACTCACCCTGTCCGCGGGACGCGGCATCACGGACCTCGCTGACCATCCGATCGTCTCCGGGGTGGTGAACTCGCTGCTGTCCCAGGAAGGGGGGCGGGACCTTGGGGACTATGTCCTTCTTGATCGGGCCGCCCTGTCATTCACCGGGCGCCTCGGCGCCGGCACCACGGCGACCATCGAAGGGGGAGCCGAGCATTCTCGTTCGGTGCGGACCGAGGCCACCCCGGCGAGTGGGAGCTACCGCCCCAATCCGGCGCTGGGCGTCGGTACCCTGGCGCTGGGTCGCTTGATACTCGGGTACCGGTCGCAGTCGCTCGAAGGCACCAGCAGCACCAGCGCGGAGCTTCGGGTCGAAGGGGGAGCGGGGGATCGCAGCTATGCCCGCCTGAGCGGAAACCTGGGGTGGCTGGTCCCGGCTGGTCCTGGCGGGCTGGCGCTCAAGGTCGAGGGAGGCGCGGGGACTAACCAGCTCCCTGCCTATCGCAGCTTCGCCATCGGTGGGTGGGGCACACTGCCGGGCGAGCCCTTTCGGGCGTGGGGCGGGCGATGGATGGTGCTCGCATCACTGGAGTACCGGTTCGAGGTGCCGTTCCCAGCGATCCCGTTGGGAGCCTTCGTCTCCACCGGCGACCGCCTCACCGTTGCGCCGTTTGTCGCTGTGGGCTGGGCCGGTGACGCACTGCCCGGCGTTCCGTGGCGTTCGAGTGACGGTGCCCGCCCAATCGCCGGTGTCTCCCTGGAGTGGTTCCAGCACCTGGTCCGGGCGCAGGGCGGGATCTCGCTGCATACCGGGCGGCTGGGTCTGACGCTGGATCTAAGCCCGGAGTGGTGGGGCATTCTCTAGGGGAGGGCGCACCCTCCGACGGGAATCGCGGGGTGCGCTAGGCATGGCCCTGAATCCCCGGTGCGGCTAGCTTTCATAAGTCGCTTGCGAACGGTGGGTCGGAGCGACGTAACCCACTCCCAGACAAGTGCTTGCATGCAGTTCACCGACGAGTGGCTGGTTCCGACAATCGAGAAGGTGCTGGCGCCCACAGTGGTCGAGTCGCTGCGCCAGGAACCTGTGGCGGAGCCACAGTCGCTCTGGCTTACGGTGGTCTCGCGGAAGCTGGTCTCCGATGACGACCTTCTCAAAGCCGCGGCGGCGCGGTTCCGGCTGCCAGTTGCCGATCTGAATCAACTCGACCGGGCCGTGCGCGACGCGGTTCCGGAACCGCTGATTCGCCGCTTCAACATCCTCCCTCTCCGGCTCACCGATACGGTGCTGGAGATCGCGACGGCCAACCCGTTCGACATCGATGCGGAGAAGGACCTCGCCTTCGCAACAGGGCGGGAGGTCCGGACCTTCCTCTCCTCCCCGAATCGCATCAAGGAGAAGATGGAGGAGCTGTACCGCGGGGGCGGGTCGGACGTGATGGCTCAGCTGCTGGGCGGGATGGACGAGAATCTGCAGGTCACCCAGATCGAGGACGAAAGCGGGATTACCGATCTGGCTGCCTCGGCGGAAGAGGCGAGCCAGCGCCCGGTGGTCCGGCTGGTGGACCTGATGCTTTCGGATGGCATTCTCTCCCGGGCTAGCGACATCCACGTCGAGCCGGGTGAGGCAGGGGTCGCGGTGCGCTATCGGATCGATGGCGTGCTCCGCCAGGTGATGAACATCCCGCGCACCGCGGGCGCACCGCTCATCTCCCGGATCAAGATCATGTCCGGGCTGGATATCGCTGACCGACTGCGACCGCAGGACGGGCGGGCCCGCGTCGCGGTGAACGGCGCACCGGTGGACCTTCGCGTGTCGACGCTACCGGCGTCGCATGGCGAGAAGGTCGTCATCCGGATCCTCAACGCCAAGGCAACCGTCCTGACCCTCGAGTCGCTTGGGATGTCTCCGAGCGAGCGAGAGGCGATGGGGGCGCTGCTGAATCACAAGGAAGGAATCATCCTCGTCACCGGTCCGACCGGCTCGGGCAAGACCACGACCTTGTATTCGATGCTCCGGATGGTGCAGGATGAGGGTGTGAACATCGTGACGGTCGAGGACCCGGTGGAGTACCGGCTGGGGAAGGGGATCGTCCAGGTGCAGGTGCACGAGAAGGCCGGTCTCACCTTCGCCGCCGCGCTCCGCTCGATCCTCCGGCAGGATCCCGACGTAGTGCTGCTGGGCGAGATTCGAGACAAGGAAACCGCGCAGATCGCCGTGCAGGCGTCGTTGACCGGTCACCTGGTGCTATCGACGCTGCACACCAACGACGCGCCGAACGCGGTGACTCGTCTGGTGGACATGGGCATCGAGCCATACAAGCTGGCTTCCGCGCTCCGCGGGGTGATCGCCCAGCGGCTGATGCGGAAGCTCTGTACCACGTGCAAGGAAGTGAACGATCAACCGCCGCCGGAGCGGATCCGTCGGTATATCCCGCGGGGCACGGTGATCTACCGCCCCCTGGGGTGCCCCGACTGCTCCATGACCGGCTATCGCGGCCGCTTCAGCGTTGTCGAGGTACTCACCATGAACCTCGACCTCGAGCGGCTGATCGGCGGCGGTGCCACCGCCGAACGCATTGCGGAGGGGGCCCGCGCCAATGGCATGCTCTCGCTCTTCGAGAGCGGGCTGATGCATGTGCTCTCCGGTGAGAGCAGCGTGGAGGAGTTGCTGCGGGTCGTGGATGTCCCGGTCTCCGATGGCGCCGCGGCGGCAAAGCTTGGGACGCCGACCGCGCCGGCAGGGCCCAAGTCCGCCGACGGGCAGCCGGCCCGCAAGACCCCGCCTTCCACCCAGCCGCCTGCCGCCGAACCCGCGGTTCGAGTGGCCAGCGCGCCGGCGGCAGACTTGAGCAGCGCCTTCGACCTGATCGATGACGAGGTCGACGACTCCGACGGCGCGGTATCCCGCCGCGCTCCGGCCAAGGGCGCTACGGTACTGCTGGTCGACGACGAGGACGCGCTCCGCCGCGTCATGCGGGATCTCCTGGCCCGCGATGGTTTTGAAGTGGTAGAGGCGCGCACCGGCGCGGAGGCCCTCGACCAGGTGGATCGCCACGCGCCCGATGTCGTCGTGCTGGATCTGAACCTCCCCGGCATGGATGGATACTCGGTCCTCTCCGAGCTCCGCACCCGGCCGGCGACGCAGCGCATCCCGGTCATTGTGCTCACCGCCAAGGGAGACGAGGACAACGAAGTCCGCGTATTCGAGCTCGGCGCGGACGATTTCTTGACCAAGCCGTTCCGGGCCCGCGCGCTCTCCGCCCGCCTCGACGCCGTGCTCGGCCGGCGCCGGTCCAACCCCGAATAGCGGCGCCGCCCGCGCGGTGAGCCGCACCGCCGAAGTCCGCCGCTCGACCCTCACGACGACCGTGATCGTCCGCCTCGCCCT
>DASPUE010000345.1:0-2240 GCA_035623055.1 Gemmatimonadales bacterium | reverse complement strand
TTCGCCCCCGTGCTCACCATGAGCGGACTGCAGGGAGCGCTCTTTCGGCCCCTCGGCCTCGCTTACATTCTTGCCACGCTGGCCTCGCTGGTAGTCGCGCTCACCGTTACCCCCGCGCTGACCCTCGTGCTCCTTGCCGGGAGGGAATCCATCACCCACGAATCGGTGGTGCTCCGCGGCTTGCGCCGGGGCTTCGAGCGAGCGCTCCGGTGGCTGCTCCCGCATCCCCGCTTGGTGGCGGCGAGTACCGCGGTCGTGTGCATAGTGGCCTTGGCGATCGTGCCACGGTTCGCATCGGCCTTTCTGCCCGATTTCCAGGAAGGCCATTACGTCGTCCACATGGCTGCCGTCCCAGGAACCTCTCTCGAGGAATCAGTGCGACTCGGGCGACTGGTGAGTCGCGCCATCGCCAAGGATCCCCGGGTCCTGGCCGTCGCCCAGCGCGCCGGGAGGGCGGAGCTCTCGGAAGACACCTGGGGCACCCATTACAGCGAGATCGAGGTCGAGCTGAAACCGCTCGAAGGGGGTGCCGCGCGCACGGTGGAAGACAGTCTACGCGCGCATCTCGCGGGATTCCCCGGTGTGAGCTTCGCGATTCGAGGCTTCCTGACCGAGCGGATCGAGGAGACCCTGACGGGGTCTACCGCGGAAGTGGTCGTCCGCCTATTCGGAGACGACCTCGACAGCCTGGATGTCGCGGCTCGGCGGGTCGCTGCGTTGGCGCGCGCGGTTCCCGGAGCCGCCGACGTGCAGTATGACCCTCCTCCCGTGGTGCCGGAGGTGGACGTTCGCCTCCGGCCGACCGCACTGTCCGCCGCCGGGCTGGCCGGTGATGACGTCCTGCGCGAGGTGGAAACGGCGACCCGAGGCGCCCGGGTTGGGCAGATCTTCGAGGGGAATCGGGCCAGCGACGTTGTGGTATTGCTGGAGCCATCGGCCCGATCCCGCCCCGAGGACCTGCAGAACCTCCCGCTCCGGGCCGCGACCGGCCGCCTGATCACGTTGGGCGAGGTCGCCGATGTGGGGCGATCATCCGGACGGTACATGATCAGCCATCAGGGGACGCGGCGAGTCCAGACCGTGACCGCGAATGCGAGTGGCCGGCCGATCGCCGACTTTGCCGGGGAGTTGGAACGGCGACTCCGGACGCCGGGCCTGGTGCCGGCGGGGACGTACGCCGAGCTCGCGGGGACCGCCACCGCGCAGCACGAGGCCGAACGGGAACTGCTGGTGCACAGCCTGCTCGCCGCCGCCGTGATCTTCTTGTTGCTCTGGTTGGCGTTCGGTGAGACGGGGCGGCTCCTGCTCGTCCTGGCGAATCTGCCGTTTGCCTTGGTGGGTGGGGTGCTCGCGGTGGCGCTGGGCGGGGGAGTGCTCTCGCTCGGATCTCTCGTGGGCTTCGTGACTCTCTTCGGCATCGCGACCCGCAACGCCGTCATGCTCATATCTCACTACGATCACCTGGTCATCACCGAGGCTGAGACCTGGGGCGCGGCGGCCGCGCTGCGAGGGGCAAGCGAGCGCCTCGGGCCGATCCTGATGACCGCCACCGTGACCGGCCTTGCGCTCCTCCCCCTGGCGTTGGGCAGTGGAGACCCTGGCCGGGAGATCGAAGGACCGATGGCCATCGTCATTCTGGGAGGCCTGGTCACCTCGACCGTTTTGAGTCTCTTCGTGCTGCCCACCCTGGCGTTGCGGTACGTGCGGTTCCGCGAGCGTCCCTGAGCTCAGAGAGCGGCCGGGTCGGTGCGCTCGAACCGGGTGCCGAGCCAGTCGAAAAGGAGGAATAACTCCAATCCCAGCCCAGCGGCCGCGACCATTCCTGCTGGCACCAGGGCCCAGAGGCCCAGCAGGGGCCCGAGCAGGTATCCGGCTGCCGTGCCGAGCGCTCCCGGCCCCAGTACCGCCAACGCCAGCAGCAGGATCGAAACACCAGCCGTGAGGAGCTGCTGGCCCATCTGCTCCACGCCGCCAGGTCGAATCTCGGTGCGTACCCACCCCGGGAACAGCAGGGCCGCCCCGTTCTGAATCGCGAGCGACATCAGGTTCAGTGTGCCGAGCAGGACAAGCGCGACAACGCCGAACGCTGCGGTTTGACCGGCCGGTAGATCGACGCCTTCGCTGAACCAGAAGGCGGCGAGCCCGACTCCCCCCAGCGCGGTTTCGAGCAGTGTGAGGACCACCGCCGAGGAAAGGATTTCACCCGTCATCAGCACGGTGCCGGAGATCGGCCAGGTACG
>DASPUE010000344.1:0-2449 GCA_035623055.1 Gemmatimonadales bacterium | reverse complement strand
TGCTCTACCGAATCGCTCGGTTGCGCAGATTCGCGCCAGCGAGCGTGGCGCGGTCTCCCAGACCGTGGATGGCACGGTGATCAGTCTCGACTACGCCCGACCGAGGGCCCGAGGGCGCCAGCGACTGTTCGGGGGAGTGGTGGCGTGGAAGGAAGTCTGGACCCCAGGGGCGAACTGGGCCACGACCCTCGAAGTGAGCCGGAACGTCCAGATCAACGGCCAAGCGCTCCCGAAGGGGAAGTACTCGGTCTGGCTGGTGGTTGACTCGGCGGGGCCGTGGACCCTGGTGCTCGACCCGCGACATCATCGGTACCACACCGAGCCGCCCGATTCCACCGCGGACCAGCTTCGAGTCCCGGTGCCGCCGGATTCCGGGCCGTTCACGGAAGTCCTCACCTGGTCCTTCCCAGAGATCCGGGCCGACGGCGCGACGATGGTCATGCAGTGGGGCTCGGTACGCGTACCGTTCAAGGTGACGGTCGAGCCCTCGCGTCCGATCACCGTTCCCCGGGAGGAGGTGGCCTCTGCGCTGGGCCGGTACCGATTCCGCTGGACGGTCGGGGACGACACGATGAAAGCATCGGCCATGACGCTGGTGTACGATCAGGGCAAGCTGATGGGCAAATGGGATCCGCCCCCATGGCCCAGTATCGGGTACTTCCTGTTGATCCGGATCGCTGACCACTGGTTCATTCCCACTGAAGTCCACGACGGGGAGATCTTCGATGTCATGCCCGAGTGGGTTTTCGAGTTTCCCTCGGCCCCGGGGCGGGTGAACGACTTCCTGGTACGCGATGAGCAGGACTCGGTGATCGCCCGGGCCACCCGCGACCGCTGATCCGGTTCCGGACGCCGGGTGGAGCCCTCCGTTCGGGAGCGCTCCCGTCCTGCCTCGAGAGCCGTCATCTTCCACCGTCATGAGCCACTCTCCCACTGCTACGATGGTCGCTGAGCCATGGGGCCCAGGCGCCCCCTCCGGCGCCGACCCCCTCGACCAGCTGGTTTATCTCTCCAATCTCCTCGGCAGGCAGACTCGGCTGGTCCAACCGGGCGGGGGGAACACCTCGATCAAGGTCTCGGTTCCCTCCGAGGGAGGCGGCTCGACGGAGGCGCTGCTCGTCAAAGGCAGTGGCACGGATCTCCGCACCATCGGACGTGCCGGATTTACCCGCCTATCGCTCGCTCGACTTGCGCCGCTCCGCGACGCGGCGTCCATGAGCGACGCGGAGATGATGCGATTTATGGCGGCGTGCGCCCTCGGCGAGGGTCCTGCCCCAAGCGTCGAGACCCCGCTGCACTCGCTGCTTCCCCACCGCGTCATCGCCCACACGCACGATGTTGCGACGATGAGTCTGACCAACGTGCCGGATGGGACCGCTGAACGATTGGTGCGAGAGCTGTTCGAAGGAGCGATCCTCTACGTGCCGTACGCCCGCCCGGGATTCCCGCTGGCCCATTCGGTGAGCGAGATGGTTGGCCGGATTCCACCGAACGCCATCGGGCTGGCGCTGGCGCATCATGGCCTGGTGATCTTTGGCGACGACGCGAAGGAGTGCCACAGCAGGATCCTCAAGGCCGTAGGCAAGATCGAGGAGTACCTCGCCACCTGCCGTCGCGGCCGGCAGGTGCTGGGAGCGGTGCACCGCTCCGTCCCGGCGCCAGAGGCAAGGAAGCGCCTCGCGGAGCAGGTCCTTCCGGCGATCCGCGGCGCCCTGGGAGGCGCGGAGCGAGTGATCCTGCATCTCGACGACGCAGACGATGTGTTGGAGACCCTCGCGCACGACCGGGTGCCGGAGCTGGTGCGCCGCGGCGTAGGGACCCCCGAACACCTGCTCCGCGCCGGACGACTCCCGCTCTGGCTCGATCTGGATCTCGAGCGACAGGGAGACCTCGGCGCCGACGTCAAGGCGCAGATCCGGAGCCAACGCGCGGAATACGAGGCGTACCACCGCCGTCACGCGGCCGCCGGGGAGCCTCCCCTCGACGACTGGGCCAAGGTGATCCTCGCGCCCGGGCTCGGTATCGTGACGGCCTTCAGTGACAAGAAGAATGCCGTCACCGCCAACATCTGTTATCGGGCCACTCTCGAGGCCATCAAGAACGCGGAAGCGGTCGAACGGTTCCAGTTCATTCCCGAGTCGGACGTCTTCGAATTCGAGCACTGGCCGCTCGAACGGCGCAAGATCGAGGAAACCCTCGCGCGGGAGCGCGCGACCAAGCTGCTGCCGCGGCATGTGGTGGTGGTCGTCGGCGGTGGGAGCGGGATTGGAAAGGCCGCCGCGCGTCGCTTCGCCGAGGAAGGCGCCCACGTGGTGGTGGCGGACCTCGATGCCGCCATGGCGGCGGCGGTCGCCGCGGAGGTGGGCTCTGGCTTTCCCGCCCGGGTGATCGGCGCGCCTGTGGATGTCCGGGACGAGGGCAGTCTCGATGCCTTGTTCCGTCAGACGGT
>DASPUE010000343.1:0-12470 GCA_035623055.1 Gemmatimonadales bacterium | reverse complement strand
ACAGGCGATGTTGCCGCGATGGCTCGGCCGGTAGGCCTCCACCCGCAGCGACAGCCGGGCGCCGATGAGGGCGAGATCGCCGATCAGGTCTCCGGCCTTGTGTCGTGCGAACTCGTCTGGCCAATGCAGGGTCGCATTCAGTACCGAGCCCGCATCGAGGACGAGCGCGCAATCCGGGGTCGCACCACCCAGAAGCCCGCGGCGCCGCAACTCTTCCACTTCGGCCACGAATCCGAAGGTCCTCGCCGCCATGATTTCCCGCCGGAAGGTGTCTGGCGTGACCCGCAACTCCGCGCTCTGGCGGCCAATCACCGGCTCGGCGTACTCCAGTGTCACCTGCAGCTCGAACGCATCCGCTGGCGAAACCCGATACTGCGCATCTTGCTCAGTGATCCGGAGCGCCGAGCCGATCCGCGCCCGGCGGATCGGCCCCGGTCGCTCGATCGGGCCCGCCCGCTCGAGCAGCTCGACAAAGGGTGCGAACGAACCGTCCAGGATCGGTACCTCGGGCCCCGTCAGGGCCACCGTCAGGTCGTCGATGCCCAGCGCGTACGCGGCGGCCAGCAGGTGCTCCACGGTGTCGGCGCGATGCGCCCCCGATTGCAGGGCGGTCCGCCGCTCGGTCGCGGCCACCTGGTCGAGTCCGGCATTGATCGCCCGGCTCCGCCCCAGATCCTCGCGGACCACCACGATCCCCATCCCTGGCGCGCCAGGCTCGACTCGGAGTACCACCCCGGCGCCGGTGTGGAGCCCGACGCCGCCGAGCTCAGCCGCGCGGCTTACGCTGCGCCTGGGCACCGCGTTGGTGTTCCGCCACCATCACCGTGATGTCCTCGGCCAGCGGAGCGAGGGTGTACAGTGCCGCCTGAGCCCGCAGGAATTCCCGGTGGGGGCGAGCCGGATAGCCCCCGACCAGCGCGCCGGCCGCGATGGCACCGGGACCGAAGATCACGCTCTTGGCCGACAGCACCGCGCCGTCGCCAACGACGGCCCGGTCGGCGATGCCGACTCCACCGGCGATCACGACATCGTCCCCGATCTGTACGCTGCCCGCGATGCCGGTCGTGGCCATCACCAGGCAGCGGGCTCCCATTCGCACGTTGTGTCCGATCTGCACCAGATTGTCGATCTTGGTTCCCGGCCCGATCACAGTGTCGTCGAAGGTGCCGCGGTCGATGCAGGTGGCCGAGCCGATCTCGACATCGTCCTCGAGGACACACCCGCCCAGGTGCGGCAGGCGACGGTGCCCGTCCCGCGACTTCAGGTATCCGAAGCCCGCGCCACCGACGACCGCACCGGCCTTGAGAGTGACCCGACGGCCTAGCCGGGCGCCGGGATAACATACGGCGTTGGGGCCGATGTGACAGTCGTCTCCCACGACGACGCCGTGTCCTATCCACGCCCCCGCCTCGACCACGACGCGCGCGCCGAGCCGAGCCCGCTCTCCGATGATAGCGCAGGGACCGATGAATGAATCGGGCCCGATCTCCGCCTGTGCGCCTATCCGTGCTGCGGGGTCCGTGCCTTTTGGTCTCGTGGGGCTGGGAACGAATAGCTCAGCGACCCGGCTGAGCGCCTCGGCAAGGTCCGTCACCACGATTCGAGTGCGCGGGCCTTCGGGCTCGGCGGCGTGGAGGGGAGTGACGAGAGCCGCCCCCGCACGCGTGGCGCGGAAAGCGGCGAGATACTGTGGTGCGGCGAGGAACGTCAGGGCATCTGGCCCCGCCCGATGCAGCGGGGCGAGATCCTGGAGGATCAGGTCCCCGTCGCCCTGCAGCTGGCCGCCGACCAACTCGGCAACCGCGCGCGCCGTGTGGCGACCGGGACGGGCCACGGAGCTCAGGGTTGGGCCTTGATTTTGTCGATGACCTTCTGGGTGACTTCAAGGGTCTTATCGACCGCGACGATCAGCCCCTCATTGGCCGCGACATCGAAGATAAGAGCGTACCCGCCTTCGGACCGGACGCTCTCGATTGCATCGTTGACCTTGCCATGCAAGGGCGCGAGCAGCTCCTGTTCGCGCTTGGTGGCCTTGTCACGCAGCTCGTTGGCCCGTTGCTCCAGGCGGTCCCGCTGGGCCTCGAGCTCCTTGCGCTTCGCGGTCTTGGCGGTGGCGGACAGCATCACCGATTTCTGTTCGAAATCGGCGGCTGCCGAATCCAATGAAGACTGGAGCTTCTCCATCTCGCTCTTGAACCCGGCCAGCTCACGGTTGTAGGTCGATTCCGCCTGGGCGTACCCCGGGGTGGCGAGGAGAATCGCTCGGGCGTTGATAAATGCGATCTTCTGGCCCGCCTGTGCCGAGACGGCGGCCGGGGCGGCGAGCAGCACCGGGGCGAGCAGCAACCAGCGGCCAAACGTGCGACGAACCATCGAGAGCTCCCGTAAGAGTGTAGGCTGGGGCATCAGAAGAAGTTGCCGAGCTTGAAATGCAGTTTCCAACCTGGATCAGGCGAGCCATCCGTCCTCACCTTGTCGAACCCGTAGCCCAGGTCGATACCGATGGGACCGAGAGGAGACAGCACCGCGGCCCCGAACCCGGCGCCCCGGAAGAGCCGGCTGGGGTCGTACTGGGCCGGCGTCCGGTAGACATTGCCGGCGTCCAGGAAGGTGCTGAAATACAGCGACTGGCTGACCCGGGCGCCTGCCTCCACGGTGAAGGCCGCATAGGATTTCCCGAAGGATCCCACGCCCGCGGCGGTGTTACCCCCAGCGGTGGGATCGAAGCCGTTCGGTGTAATGGAGAACTCGTCGTAGCCGCGCAGCGGGATGCCGTACTGCGTCCCACCCATGGAGTAGAGTTCGGTAAAGAAGGGGCCCGCATCGCCGAAGATGAACCCGCTCTTGGCCGTGAGGCCCAACACAAACTGCACACCGCTGCCCAGCTGGGAGTTACCCCCGGCCGACCCGAGAGGCGCGTAGTAGCGTCCCTCGAACTCGACCTTCCGATAGTTGCCCGAGCCACCCAGGAAGCCGCCGTTGGTTTCCAGCGAGAGATTGGCAAGCGCGCCGCCGGTCGCGAACGGCAGTCCGAAACGGGTATCCCGGACCAGGCTCGCCCCCAACGTGGAGCGAGTGCACCGCGAGCAGCGATAGGTCGCCCGGAGGTCAACCGAGCCGCCGCTGAAATTGACCCGCTGCAACCCGTACGAGGCGTACAGCCGGGTATAGCGCGAGCCCAGGAACGGGAAGCCGAGCTGGAGACTCCCGCCCACCTGCCGCCGCTGGCCCAGGTCGCCGACCGTAAACTGCTGCCGGGAATTGAACAGCGTGAGGGTGCCTGAGATGCGCGAATCGCGGATCGCCGGATCGGTGTAGCTCAGGGTGAAGTCGCTGACGTTCTTGCCGAACTGCCACATCAGCCGGCCCCGCTTCCCGCGGCCGAACAGGTTCGGCTCCTCCAGTCCGAGGAAGCCGCCGAGCCCGGTCCCCTGCCCGAGCGAGGCGCCGAAGTTGATGTTGCCGGTCCGCTTCTCCTCGACCCGGAAGGTGACGTCCACGTCGACGCCATTGTCGGTCGGCTTCACGTCCGGATTCGCCATCGGCTGCTGGAAGAATCCCAGGTTCGAGATGTTGCGGTAGCTCTGGATCAAGCGGTCCCGGTTGAACAGCTCGCCCGGCACCAGCACGACCGCCTCACGAATCACCCGCTCGTGGGTGACGTCGTTGCCGACGATGTTGATCTTGTTGATGGTCGCGGGCTGCCCCTCGCGGATGTTCCACTTAAGGTCGATCAGCGGCTCGCCGTTGGGTCCTGTCCGGCGATTCTCTTCCGGGACGATCTGGGCGTAGATGTACCCGTTGTTGCCATACAGCGTCTGCACGTTGTCGATCGCCGAGGCCCATTCGGTGCTGTTGAACGGCTGGCCGCTTCCGCCATCCGGACCGAACGGATACAGCGCCATGAGGTCCTCGGTGCTGAAGCGCCGGTTCCCGCTGATCTGAAAGGTTCCGATCTTGTAGGCGGCGCCTTCATCGACGGAGAGGTGCAGGATCGCCTTGCCGTGTGATGAATCCACCGTGATCGTATCGTGCAGCACCTGGAAGTCGATGTACCCGTGGCTGCCGTACCAGCTGGGCAGCTGCTCCCGCATATCGGACTGGAGCTTCTCGTCATCGTACTGGCCGTCCTGCCACCAGAAGAAGCCCTCCGGCTTGGTGTCCATGTGTTTGACCACGGCCTTGTCGGCGAAGGCATGGTTCCCGTCCACGATCACCTGGCTGATCGCCACCCGGTTCCCTTCCTCGATGTCGTAGACGATCCCGACCTGGCCCTGGCCCGGCTGGGTCTCGATCACCTTGACCCGCGCGGCATAGTACCCCTTGGCATGGTACATCGAGTCGATCCCGGCCCGGCCGCGCTCCACCGCCGCGCGATCGATCGGCCGCCCATCGAAGAGCTTCACCCGATCCTTGACGCTGCGCTCCGACAGCTTCTCGACGCCCTTGACCACCCAGCGGGTGAGGACCGGCCGCTCCTTGACCCGGATGACCAGAATGACCTTGCCGCCGGTGTCATCGCCCTGGCTGATGGAGACGTCATCGAACTGTCCAGTCTTGAAGAGCGTGGTGATCGCCCTCTGAATGTCGCGGTAGTTGGTCGGCTGGCCAAGCAGGAGCCCCGAGCTGCCGATGACCTGAGCGACGGTCAGGCGCACGTTTCCCTGCACCACGATGCTGTCGAGCTTCGGCGCCGCCGGCGGCGGCGTAACCGGTGCCTGCTGCCCCTCGACTCGGACGACCAAGGCGGCGAAAAACAGCGAGAGAGCGAGCAGGAAGGGGCGCACGCGAGGCATCTGGAAAGAGAACCGGCGGCCCGAATGGACCGCCGGGTTGGTTGGCAGGATCAGGCCTTGGAGCCGCTGAGGGCGCGGAACACGAGCCGCTCGCCGTCGGGGGCCACGTCGACCTCGATCTCGTCGGTTCGAGTGAACTCCGCCAGCAGGATCTTCTCGCTGAGGGGGTCCTCGATGTACTTCTGGATTGCGCGCTTGAGGGGACGGGCCCCGTAGTTCTGGTCGTAGCCGTGCTCCACCAGGAAATCGGTGGCGGCGGGGGTCAGCCGGATGGCCTCCTCGCCAATTCGCTTCTGTACGTCGCGCACCAGGATGTTGACGATCTGGGCGATATGCTCCTTGTCCAGCGGATGGAAGACGATGGTGTCGTCGATCCGGTTGAGGAACTCGGGGTTGAAGACCTTCTGAATCTCGTCCCGGATCTTCTCCTGCATCTTGTCGAACGAGCTCTTGAAGTCCTGCCCGTGAAAGCCGAGCGTCTTGCCCTGCATGATGTCCCGGGCGCCCACGTTCGAGGTCATGATTACGACCGTGTTCTTGAAGTCGATCACGCGGCCGTAGTTGTCGGTCAGGTGCCCTTCGTCCAGGACCTGCAACAGGATGTTGAACACATCCGGGTGAGCCTTCTCGATCTCGTCGAGCAGCACCACCGAGTAGGGCTTGCGGCGAATCGCCTTGGTGAGAGTGCCGCTGTCCTCGTAGCCCACGTAGCCCGGGGGCGCCCCGATCAGGCGGCTCACCGAGAACTTCTCCATGTACTCCGACATGTCGACCCGGATCAGGGCCGACGGGTCGGCGAACAGGAACTTGGCCAGGGCCCGGGCCAACTCGGTCTTGCCGACACCGGTGGGGCCGCAGAAGATGAACGACCCGATCGGGTGCTTGGGATCCTTGAGGCCCGCCCGCGACCGCCGGATGGCCCGGGAAATCGCCTTGATGGCTTCGTCCTGGCCGACCACGCTCTGGTGGAGCTCATCCTCCATGCGGAGCAGCCGCGCCGCCTCCTGTTCCTGCAGTCGGGTGACCGGGATACCGGTCCACCGGGAGACGATGAAGGCGATGTCCTCCTCGCTGATCACCGGACGCCGAGTCTGCCGTTCCCGCTCCCACTCCTCTTGCTTGAGGCGGATCTGATTCTGAAGATCGCGCTCCTTGTCCCGGAGCGCCGCCGCCCGTTCGAAGTTCTGGTCGCGGACCGCGTCTTCCTTCTCCAGGTTCACCTTCTCGAGATCGGCCTTGAGGTTCGCCACCTCGGCGGGTGGAACCTGGGAGGCGAGGCGGGCCCGGGCCCCGGCCTCGTCGATCACGTCGATCGCCTTGTCCGGGAGAAAGCGGTCGGTGATATAGCGCTCCGACAGCTTGGCGGCATCTGCCAGGGTCTCGTCCGGGATGACCACCCGGTGGTGGTCCTCGTATTTCTTGCGGAGCCCCTTGAGGATCTCGATCGTCTCGTCGATGGTGGGCGGATCCACCATCACGGTCTGGAAGCGCCGCTCCAACGCGCCGTCCTTCTCGATGTACTTGCGGTACTCGTTCAGCGTCGAGGCGCCCACACACTGCAGCTCCCCACGCGCCAGCGCGGGCTTGAGCATGTTGGACGCGTCGATTGCGCCTTCGGCGGCGCCTGCGCCGACCAGCGTGTGCAGCTCATCGATGAACAGGATGATCTGCTTGTTCTGGGCGATCTCGTTCATGACCGCCTTGAGCCGCTCTTCGAACTGACCGCGGTACTTGGTGCCCGCGATCACCGCCGCCATGTCGAGCGACAGGACGCGGTGGTCCTTGAGAACGTCCGGGCAAAGGCCGTTGGCGATCATCAGGGCGAGGCCCTCGACAATCGCGGTCTTGCCGACCCCCGGCTCCCCGATCAGCACCGGGTTGTTCTTCTTGCGGCGCGCCAGGATCTCCATGACCCGCTCGATCTCCTTGGCCCGCCCGATGGTCGGGTCGAGCTGCCCTTCGGCGGCGAGCTGAGTGAGGTCGCGGCAGAAGTGGTCGAGCGCGGGGGTCTTCGACTTCTTTTCCGACTTGGGGGCGGCCGCGGGAGCGGGGGAACTCCCCGGCTGCTGCGGCTGCGGCATGTCGCTTCCGAGCAACCGGAGGGTCTCGGCTCTGCTCTGCTCCAGATTCACCCCCGCATCGGTGAGGACCTGGGCGGCGATCCCCTTCTCTTCCCGCAGCAGCCCGAGCAGCAGGTGTTCGGTGCCGACGTAGCTGTGATTGAGCTCCCGGGCCTCAGTCATCGCGAGTTCCAGGACCTTCTTGGCGCGGGAGGTATAGGGCAGGTCGGGGCCGGTCGCGGCCGCCGCCTTCCCCTTCTTGACCGTCTCCTCGATTTTCTGCTGGATCTCTTCGAGGTCTACGTTCAGGTTCTGGAGCACCGCCGCGGCGACGCCCTCACCTTCGCGGATGAGTCCCAGGAGGATGTGCTCGGTTCCCACGTATTCGTGGTGCAGCCGGGCCGCTTCCTCGCGCGCCATCTGCAGAACCTTCCGCACACGGTCGGTGAAGTTGTACCCGTTCATGGAGACTGTCCTCGGCGTCCTGCTTCGTCTTCCAGCAGCGCGCGAACCAGGCGCGCGCGGCGAACATTCATGTCCGGATCGTCTGAGCGGAGACCTTCGAGCGCCGCCAGGTGTGCCGGTTGGGTGTGGACCATCAGTTTGTTCAGGGCATACAGCCCGCAGCGGTCCACCAGCCCGAGCCCGACCCCCAGCCGCACGCCCGACAGCATCTGCATCGTTTCCTCGAAGGTCAGCACCCGGGCGTGACGGAGCATGCCGTACGCGCGCCAGATCTTGTCTTCGACGATGGTGCGTGCGTCCCGCAGCAGCACTTGCCGCGCCTGCTCCTCGTACTCGATCACCTGACGAACCATCTTGCCCAGGTGATCCAGCAGCTCCTGCTCCGACTTGCCCAGCGTGGTCTGATTGGACAGCTGGATCAAATTGCCGACGAAGTCGCTGCCTTCCCCGTACAGTCCGCGGTAGGTCAGCCCCACCTGCACCAGACCGTGCAGAACCTTCGAGATTTCCTTCGTCAACACCAAGCCGGGCAAGTGGATAAGCACCGAGGCCCGGAGTCCGGTTCCGACGTTGGTGGGGCAGGAGGTAAGGTAACCAAACTCAGGATGAAATGCGAAGGGAAGTCGTTGTCCCAGTTCGTCGTCCAGCCGGTCCACATCCTGATAGGCTTGCTCCAGATCGAATCCCGACCGGAGCCCCTGCAATCGCAGGTGGTCCTCCTCGTTGAGCATCACCCCGATGCGGTCCTGGACCAGCAGCGCCGCCCCGGGCCGCACCACCCCCTGCTCCTCCAACCCCGCCAACTCCTTGCTGACCAGATGCCGCTCATGTAGCAGCTGGCGGTCGATGCGCTCCAGCCCTTCCAGGCGGAAACTCAGCGCGTTTCGCAGGGAGACGGTCTCCCGCGCGGCTTGCAGCACGTCGCGCAGAATCGCCTCGCGATCGGCCAGGTTGTTCCGGGTCGCGAACGGGTAGCGAGACAGATTGCGCGCGAGCCGGATCCGGGTGGAGAGCACCAGGTGACTCGCCGGGCCGCTGGCATCCAGCCATGCCATGCCGCCATCCGGGAGCAGGCTGAGATCAATCATCCGTCGCCGCCCAGGCTCCGGAGTTGATCGCGCAGCTGGGCGGCGAGCTCGAAGTTCTCCGTCTCCACCGCCAGACGGAGCTGAGTCCGCAGCTGGATTGTCGATGGCGGAGGCAGCTCGGCCGCTCCCTCCCCGGAAGCGGCGTAGCGCTTGCCGATATGGCGACTCGAGCCGTGCAGGCGTCGCAGCAGGTCCCGGAGTGCCGATTCAAAGGTGACGTAGCATGCGGCACACCCGAGCCGTCCCGATTCCCGGAAGTCACTCAGCGTTGCCCCGCAGGATGGGCAGGCTTCGGGCGGATCGATCCCCGCGGGCAGCGCCGCGGCGGCCTCCAGTCCCTTCCCCATCGAGGCAAGAAAGGTCCCGACCGGCGTCTTCCCCAGGCTGGCCGAAGTCTCGACGCCGCGCTCCGCCGCGCAGCGCTCGCAGAGGTGCAGCTTGATCACCTGATCCTGCGCGATCTGGGTCAGGAAGACCACCGCCTCACGTTCGTGACACTGACTGCAACGCATTCAGCCCCCCACCTCCACCTTGTCTACCGGCACCAGTCGTCCACCTTCGACCGCGAGGATGCGATCCGCCCGGGCTGCGAGCTGGCGATTATGGGTCACTACCACTAGGGCAGTCTCGAAATCCCGTGCCAGAGTCGCCAGCAGATCGTGCAGTCGATCGGCCTGGTGCAAATCGAGATTGCCTGATGGTTCATCCGCAAGCACCAGACGAGGGTCATTGGCCAGGGCTCTGGCGACCGCCACGCGCTGCTGTTCTCCCCCCGACAGTTGCGGTGGCCGGTGGGTGAGGCGTTCCCCGAGCCCAACCTGCCGAAGCAGCCCCTCCGCCCGCTCCCGTGCTTCCGCAGGGGCCGTGCCGGCGATGCGGAGCGGCATCATGACGTTTTCGAGCGCCGTGAAATCGCGCAGCAGATGATGGAACTGGAACACGAAGCCGATCTTCCGGTTCCGAAGGATGTCGAGATCGTCCGCGCCCGCCTCATCGTACTCCAAGCCATCCAGGACGATCGTGCCATCGGATGGCGCGTCCAGCGCGCCTAGGAGATGCAACAGGGTGCTCTTGCCGGCGCCACTTTCGCCCACCACCGCGACGAACTCCCCCCGTCCCACGTCGAGGTCGACTCCCGAGAGGATCTCCAGGGGGCGGCCATCTCCGCCCAGGTAGGTCTTGCGCAATCCGCGCGCCGACAGCACTGCGCTCATTCGTAGCGGATCGCTTCTACCGGGGTGAGCCGGGAGGCGGAACGAGAGGGATGCAGTGTGGCGACGATCGATAGCAGAAAACTCCCGGCAAGGACCACCAGGACGTCCAGTGGCTCGATTTGAATCGGCAGATGATCGATGAAGTACACACTCGGGTCGATCCGGATCAGATGCCCGTGATCCACCAGAACCGACAGGGCCAACCCCACCACGAGTCCGATACTGACCCCGGTGAGACCGATGACAGCGCCCTGGGCCAGAAACACCCGGCCGATGGCCCCCGCGCCAAGACCCATCGCCTTGAGGATCCCGATCTCTCGGGTCTTCTCCGCCACGACCATGGTCAGCGTGGCCACGATGTTGAACGCGGCCACCACCATGATGAAGAAGATGATCAGGCCCATCGCGAGTTTTTCGAGCTTGAGCGCGCTGAACAGCGTCATGTTCTGGGTTTGCCAGTCCAGCGCGCGGTACGGATAGCCCAGCTTCTCTTCGAGCCGTCGGCCGATGGCGGGCGCCTGCCACGGGTCGGCGAGTCGGATCTGAATGCCGGAGACGGCGTCACCCAATCCCGTGAAACGCTGAGCAACCTCCCGCGAGATCACCACGAACTGGTTGTCGTACAGGAACATCCCGGTGTCGAAGGTACCGGTGACCTCGAAGCGCCAGTACTTGGGAACCGGGACACCCAAGGCGCGGTTGACCGGTGGCGGCTTGGCGGGCACCAGGGTGACGATATCGCCGGGATAGACGGTGAGCCGCTCCGCCAGCCGCGCCCCCAGGACGATGGCGCCGTCCACCCCCTCGCGCGTCGGCTTGAAGGAAAAATCGCCTCGGGTGAGCGCGTGGGGCAGCGTGGTGACCGCCATCCCGCCCGTGTCGGGATCGAACCCGAGTACGTTCACCCCTTCGGCGTAGTCGGCACCGGCGGAGATCACGGACTGACTCAGCACCTCGGGGGCCGCGGCGAGCACGCCGGGCTCCGCGCGCACCTTGGCGAGAATGTCCCGCCAGTCGTCCAGGCGGAGGCCGTTTCCGTATGTCAGGATCCGCAAATGGGGATTCGCCACCAGGATGCGCTCCCGCAGGTCGTTGCGGAGCCCGTTCATCACCCCCAGCACCACGATGAGCGCGCACACGCCGACCGCGACCCCGCCGGTCGCGATGGCCGTGATCAGGGACACCCGCCCGGAGGCACGCCGGCTCCGCAGGTAGCGGAGCGAGATCTCCCGTTCCAGCCGGGACGGCCACCGGAAGAGCTCACCGAAGCGCGCGCCGCGGTTCACCGGTCAATCCTCCGGCCGCATCGCGGGGAAAAGAATCACGTCGCGGATGGAAGGCTGATCGGCCAGCAACATGACCAGCCGGTCGATCCCGATTCCCATGCCCCCGGTCGGCGGCATGCCGTATTCGAGGGCCCGGACGTAATCGGCGTCATACGGTTGAGCCTCTTCGTTCCCCGCCGCCCGCTGCGCGACCTGATCTTCGAACCGGGCGCGCTGGTCGTCGGGGTCGTTGAGCTCGCTATAGGCGTTGGCGTACTCGCGACCCTGAATGAAGAGCTCGAACCGCTCCGTCAGTCGGGGGTCCCGCCGGTGCTGCTTGGCGAGCGGCGAGATCGCCTTGGGGTAGTCCAGGACGAAGGTCGGCTGGATCAGACGGGGTTCCAGAAACGCGGTGAACATCTCGTCCAGCAGCTTTCCGCCAGTCAGGAGCGCCACCTCCTCGGGAAGGCGCCCCGCCCTGACCAGCCGGGAACGCATCTCCGACTCGCTGGCGCTCAACACGTCGACGCCGCTGTGCTCCTCGATGCCCGGGACGAAGCCGACCCGCGGAAAAGGCGCAGTGAAGTCCAGCGTTACTCCGCCCCGCGCCAGCGTGAGGGGGCCACCCGTCACTTCCCGCACCAGCTCCCCCAGCAGCGACTCCGCCAAGGCCATCATGTCGCCGTAGTCGGCATAGGCCTGGTAAAGCTCCAGCATCGTGAACTCGGGGTTGTGCGCCCGATCCATGCCTTCATTGCGGAAATCGTGGCCGATTTCGTAGACCCGATCCAGACCCCCCACGATCAGACGCTTGAGATACAGCTCATCGGCGATCCTGAGGTACAGCGGGATGTCCAGCGCGTTGTGGTGGGTGACGAAGGGCCGGGCCGCCGCCCCCCCGTAGAGGGTTTGCAGCACCGGGGTCTCGACCTCGAGAAAGCCCCGCGCATCGAGGATGGACCGCAGCCGGGTCACTAGCCGGCTGCGCAACCGGAACACCTCCCGCACCTCGGGATGCACCGCCAGATCCGCATAGCGCTGTCGGTACCGGAATTCGGGATCGGCGACGCCGCCGTACGTCCGGACACTCCCGTCCTCCTGTACTTCCCGCTTGGGCCGAGGCAGTGGCCGGAGCGACTTGGCCAGTAGTACGACCTCCGAGGCCCGTACCGTCACCTCTCCCGCCTTCGTGCGCATCAGATGACCGGTCACGCCGACGGTATCGTCGAGGTCGAGCAGCTGCACCAGTTCCCACCCCGCGGCCAGGCGATCCGCGCGGAGGTAGATCTGGACCCGACCGGTGTGATCCTCGAGATGCCCGAACACCACCTTCCCCTTGGGCCGCCACGATTCGATCCGACCCGCGACCCTCACTTCGGGCCCCTCCTCGCCCATCTCATCCCGGTAGAGGCTGACCGCCTCCTGGGCGGAGTGGGAGCGCTCATATCGGTAGGCAAACGGGGCCACCCCGAGCCGCCCGAGCTCGGGCAGCTTCGCCCGGCGCGCGGCCTCGACAAAGGATCGCTCCTCGCTCACGCCGCCTGACTCCCGTACTGCTTGAGGTAGGCCTCGATGAAGGCGT
>DASPUE010000342.1:0-8542 GCA_035623055.1 Gemmatimonadales bacterium | reverse complement strand
CGGGCGGCAGCGATTCCTCGCGCCGGATCCGCCCGGTCCACCCCACCAATTCGTCGATCGGCCGACTGAGCTGGCGGGCGAGATACCCCCCGACTCGGACCGAGGCGTACAGCACCAGCGCGCCCAGCACCAGGATGGTGGTGGCCAGCGCCGCCGAGTACGCCGTGGAAATCGTTTCCTGGCGCTTGATGGTGGACAGCGCGTTGTTGAGGGCGCGGGCGTGAGCGGCGAGCGCGCGCCGCTCGGTCGGGGCGAGCCGAGTGGAATCGACGCTCTGCAGCAGCCCCCGGCCGGTCAACGCCAGCGAGTCCACCGCTTCCCGGGTGCGCAACATGGAGCCGGCGGAAGGGCGTACCGCGAGGGCCCAGCCGATGACCGCGATGGCCGTCGGGACCGTGCCAAGAACGATCAGCGCCAGCTGGATGCGGCGCCGAAAGGGAAGGGGCATGTCTTTTAATCTATCGTGCGCCTCGGGGCGCGCGCGGGGAGCCTCCAGTGTGGTGCGAGGCCTACTTTGGCGTCGGTCCGATGCCACACGTTCACCGGGCGCATCTCGCTTGCGCCGGTGGCATTAGGGCTGCAGTATCTGCCGGTCGGGCCGCGATTGCGTCTCCTACCGTCCAGAAGGAACTCCCGATGACAGCATCCTTCCGCCACAGGATCCGCTCGTTGCTGGCGGCAGTCACGGGTCTGGTCATGCTGACCCCTCGTTCGGCCCATCCGCAGAGCGCCACCCAGGGCGCCCTCCAGGGGGAGATCGTCACCGCCAACGGACTCGGTGTGTCCGAGGTGACGCTCACCCTCGAGGACGAAGCCGGGGGAGTCGTGCGGCGGCTCAAGAGCGACCAGCACGGCCGATTCAGCCTCACCCTGCTGCAGCCGGGCACCTACTCCATGCTCGCCGAGAAGGCGGGGTTCCAGCCCTTCCGTCAGCGGGGGGTCCTGGTGCGCGCCGACCAGCGAACCGACCTGCGCATCGTGGTTACCCGGCGTCCGCCACCGATCACTCGGGTCGAGGAATCCGCAGTGGCGGATCAGCGGTTCGTTCCGGCGGCGCCCCGCATCAGCGAGGCCCTGAGCAGCACCGATTTCGAGCGCGATGCCGCCCGCCTGGATCTTTCCGAATCCGGCCGATTCGCCACTGGGGTGGTCCCCTCCGGGACCGACCGTTGGGGGCTCGGCGACGTCGTCGGGTCGCTCCCACAGAGTCAGACCAGACTGACGATCGACGGGCTTCCGGTGTTCTGGATGCGCCACCCCGGGCTGGAAACCCAGCCCGCCGGCAACGGCTTGGTCCCGCCGTACCTGCTGCAGGAGTCGCGACTCATCGATAACGGCTCCGACGGCGAGACGCCCCAATCGACCGGCAGCCTCCTCAGGGTCGTGAGCCGGAACACCACGCGCGGATTCCGAATCGAGCCGTTCGTGAGCCTGGGAGGATCGCCGGGGCTCTCGTCCGAACTCAACCCAGCCGATTCAGCCGCCCGCAGCGTGCAGGCCGGTGGGGTCATGTCGGGGACGATCGTGAAGGACAAGGCCCAGTTCCTGGTGAGCGGCTCCTATGAGTCGCTGAGCCTTCCTGGGGCCCAGCCCTGGACGAGGGATACGGCCACCTTCGGTGGGGTGGGCGTACCGTTCGGCTCGACCGTCGAGCAGATCGCCCAGAATACCTTCGGCTACGATGCCCGATCGCGCACCCGTCCGGTCCTGCGCACCTATCGGGGCGGCACCGGGGGCATGGAGCTGGACTGGCAGCTCTCCTCGGTGCATCGGGTCACGGTGCGGGCCGGCGCCGCGCAGCACACGGAGGACAGTCCCGAGCTGGGCCTCGACCTTACCTCCGGAGCCGGGTCCGCGGTGGACTCCAAGGACTTCCTGGGGTCGGTGGCACTGACCTCATCGTGGAGGAGCGTCTCGAACGAGTTCCGGGTTGGGTATCAATCGACCAAGCGGGATTGGACCAGCAGCGGGCCGGCAGCCACCTACCTCGTGTCCGATGGGGCCGGCTTCGGCCCCTCGCCCGCCGCCGCGGCCAGCTTCGACCGGGATGCCTTTCAGCTGGAGGAATCGTTCGTCTACCAGTTCGGGGCCGCGGGCGAAAACCGCACCAAGTTCGGGTTCGTGTACTCCTCGGGGGACTGGGATCAGAACTATCTCTACGGGAGCAAGGGGATCTACCAGTTCGGCTCGCTCGATCTGTTCAATCAAGGGCAGGGGTCCTTCTTCGACGTCAGCTCGCCGAATAGCGCCGTGAGCTTCAAGGTGCAGGAGCTGGGACTCTTCGGCCATCTGCAGTATCAGATCAGTCCCAATCTTTCCACCCAGTTCGGATTCCGCTGGGACCGCCAGCGATTCCCGACCGGCTTGCCGGGGGACACTGCCTTCCAGACCGCGTTCGGCCTTCGGAACAACATCCCCCCCGACGACAAGGTCAACCTTTCCCCGCGCCTGGGGTTCCTGTGGGGCGGAGGAGGCACGGCCGGGTGGCTGGTCAATCTTGTCGGGGCTATCGACAACGGACAGCTCAATCCGGAGCTGTTCGCGGAAGCGATGCTCGATGGCCGGGACGTGCAGGCCCGCCGCTCGGTCGGGACCTTCTCCGGATGGCCCTCGGTGCCCAGTACGGCGGCCCTCCCGCTTGGCGGGAGACGCTTCGCGCTGTTCAGCCCGACAGGCGGGTTCCGGGATCCGCGGACCGCGAAGCTCGATCTGGAAATAAGCCGCAAGCTGCCCCAGGGGTTCGAGGTCGCGCTCACCGGCCGGTATCATCACACCGATTACCTGCTCCGTCGGACCGACCTGAATCTCCCCACCACCCCGACGGGCGTGACCGAGGAGGGGCGGCCGGTCTATGGCACCCTGATTCAACAGGGAGGCCTGATCGTCGCGGCTCCAAACTCCAACCGGCGGTTTTCGGAGTACGACCTGGTGTCGGCCTTCTCGTCGACATCCGCGCAGGATTTTTATGAAGCCAGGCTCTCGGTCTCCCGGGAATTGGCGCGCGGGCTGTCGGTCTCAGGCGTGTTCTCGTTATCCCGCACCCGGGACAACTGGCTGCAGAGCTGGACCGGAGATCCCGCCGATGAGCTCACCCCGTTCCCCAACGATCCGATCGGTGGCGGATGGGCAAAGGGCGTCTCCGACTTCGACATTCCCCAGCGCTTCCTGCTGACGGCGACCTGGCGCTCGACGGGCAAGGTCGGAGTGAGCCTCGTCGGCCGCTACCGCTATCAGTCGGGCCTGCCGTTCACGCCGGGGTTTCAGCCGGGGGTGGACGCCAACGGCGACGGCTCGGGGCGGAACGACCCGGCCTTCCTCGATCCGACAATTCCGGGCCTTCCAGGCCTCATCCCCCGCTTCTCGTGCCTCGGCGACCAGGTCAATGCGTTCGCGGCCCGCAACAGCTGCCGGGACCCCGGCCAGAACGCGGTGGATTTCGGAGCGTCGGTGGCGCTGCCGGTCCGCTCGGTCGGTGGCCATGTCCAGCTGACATTCGACATCATCAACTTGGTCAGCTCGCAAGCCGGGATCTGGGACCACGCCCTGGTGCTGGTGAATCCCGCGGGCACGCTGACCACCGACGCCAGCGGCAACGTGACCCTGCCGCTGATCGCCAACCCGCACTTCGGCCAACTGCTCAGCCGGCGGGACGAGCCTCGCATCCTGAGGGTCGGCCTTCGCTTCGGTAACTGGTGAGGTCCCCGTGAGACGCTTCTCCCTGCTGTTGCTCCTCCTCGCGGCCCAGCTGAGCTGCAGCAACGCCGGCTCGGATCTTGGATTCGGAGTGCCGATCACTTCCGGGCTGGATGTGAACGTGTTCTTCGACCGCGACATCAGCGGCGACTACACCCCCGCGGACACGACGATCCCCGGGGTGAAAGTTCGGCTCTTTCAGGCGGGCGCGCACGTCGCCTCCGACAGCGATACCACGAATGTCACCGGGAACGTCCACTTCCGCGGCATCGCCCCCGGCTACTACTTCGTGACCGTCGACAGCGCCCGCCTGGGCGATAGTCTCGCGATCTTCCGCACGCCGCTGATCGACACCGTGCGGGCCGGGGCGATCCCGGTCATGCAGGTCGGCCTCTCCGCGCCGGTGGTCACGATCGCCCAGATCCGGGCGGCGTCGCCGGGCCAGGTCTACGTCGTCCAGGCCCTGATCGAGGCCGGGATCGATACCTATACCGACCACGCGGCGTACCTGCACGACAGCACCGGGTTCCTGCGCGTCCAGCACGTTACCAATCTCAACGGGCGCAGCTCCAACAATCGCGGCGACGTGGTCAGAGTGCGCGGCAAGGTGTCCGCGTTCAACGGGGAACCGGTGCTCGATACCACTATCCTCTATACTGGCGCCTCGCACCCCGCTCCGCTTCCGCTTATCGTGACCACCGCCCAGGCCGCCACGGGCGATGGAGGCGCCAAGGACGCCGCCCTGGTGCGGGTGGTGAACGCGCTCATCGCCGACTCCCTCAACACGGGGATCCTGATCGTGGGCGTCAATGACGGCTCGGGCCGGGCGGAACTGCACATCGATCCGGCAATCGTCGCCCCGCATTCGGATTTCGTGCTTGGCGCCCATATCGATGTGTCAGGCATCCTGGTACCGACAGGCACGGGGGCGTGGCAGATCTGGCCCCGCGACCCGAGCGATTACACGGTGCACTGAGTCGTGAACAGCCGCCCCAACTCGACCGCCTTCCTGCCGCACGCCGAGGATCTGGTGTGGCGGGCGATGCTGGTCCTCGGCGGGGTGCTCACCTTCGTGGGCGCCCTGGACCTCGGCGCCTTGTGGACGCCGGCAAGTCTGGGCAGCGCATCTTGGACCTTCGGGACCACCAGCACGCTGTTCGATCTCTTCCCGCAGTTCGGCTTGGGGATCATCCTGCTCGTGGCCGGGGCGGTGGCGCTTGAGCAGCGGGGTGCGGCCCGCGTGCTTGCGACCGTGTGCATCGCCGTGAGCCTGGCCCTGTGGGCCGCGGCGTACCTGTATCTCGACGCCCTCCCCTATGTCCTACAGGTTCCCAGCGCGCCGGCGGTCCACGCCGTTGTCGTGAAAGGGGCAGTCAAGGCCGCCGTGCAGGTGGTGGTCTACCCGCAGCTACTGGTGCTCGTGGCCGTCCGAGCCTGGTCAGCCAACCGCTCCATTGCGGCGGACTGACGTGCATCAGAGATTGTCGCCGCTCAACAGCAACAGCCCCCACGGTCCAGAGTCTGAAATCAATGGTATTGAGGAGCACAACCCCTTGTCGCACAATGCCTTGCACCGGACTCGCTGGCGCCGGCCCGAGCGGTCCATTTCCTGCCCGGAGCCGGAGGAACTCTCAGGGGCCGGATACGGGGCCTACGCCATGAGTGCATCGCCGCAGCTGGTCGGACAGAACGTCCACGTCCCGGGCTCGGCGCGGTACGCGGCGGAGCTGGCGTGGGGACTGCTCGGCGCTGCCGGATTCGCGTTTGCCATCGTCGCCGGCACCGATATCGCCCTGACGCTGCTGCCGGCGCGCTTCGGCGACGTGACCTGGGAATTCGATTCGGTGACAGCCATGCTCCGGAGCATGCCGCTTCTCGCGGTGGGCCTGATTCTGGGCTATGCCGCCTCCCTCACCCGCAGTCGGCGGGGCGCGCTGCGAGGGTGGAGTTCCGTGATGATCGGCGTCGCGGCCTTCCTGACCGCGGCGTTCGGGCTCTACCTGGTCCTGCTGCCCGATGTGTACACCTCGGTGCCGCCCGGTCCCGTTCGGCAGGAATTGATGAAGGGGATGGTCAAGACACTCTGCCAAGGCGTCCTCTACCCGGCGGTGTTGTGCTGGCTGGGTGTGCAGGGCTGGGTCCTGTCCGGCGAGAGCTGACGGCGCCCGCCACCGAGGTCACCGTGCGCGGCCCCCGGGACTCCGGTGTCCCGGGGGCCATTTTGCGTTGTCCGGCCGGCGGCCGGGGCGTGGAGTTTGCTACCCATCTCGTGAACCCGAGATATTCGTAACCTTCTAGCCTACTGACTCATGCTCGCTCAGACGCCGCTCGGATCGCACCCGCCCGGAGCGCACATCTTCTCCGTGGATGTGGAGGACTATTTCCAGGTCGTGGCGTTCGAGCGGGTCGTCAACCGATCCGAGTGGGGACGATATCCCTCACGGATCGAAGCAAATACCGATCGCCTGCTGGAGCTGCTGGACCGGCACAAGGTGCGAGGCACCTTCTTCACCCTGGGCTGGGTGGCGCTCAGGTACCCTTCGCTGATCCGGCGAATCGCCGGGCAGGGCCACGAGGTCGCGTCCCACGGACAGCTGCATCGCCGGGTCACGATGCTCACTCCCGACGAGTTCCGCTCCGACCTGCGTCAGTCGAAGGCCGCCCTGGAGGACGTCACGGCACAGCCCTGCGTGGGCTTTCGGGCGCCGAGCTTCTCGATCACGCCGCGCGTCGAGTGGGCGTTCGACGTGCTGCTGGAGGAGGGATACCGGTACGATTCGAGCCTGTTTCCGATTCGCCGCCCCGACTACGGTTTCCCCGCTTCCCTCCCGGTGCCGCATCTCATCGAGCGCCAGGGAGGCACCATCCTGGAGTTGCCGCTAGCTACCGCGACGGTGGCTGGGTTGCGGCTGCCCGCCGCTGGCGGCGCCTACCTCCGCCAGCTGCCGTACGCTCTGGTGCAACGTGCCTTTCGCCAGTGGGGAGCGCGCGGTGTCTCGGCGATGTTCTACATCCATCCTTGGGAATACGACGTGGAGCAGCCCCGGCTGCCCTGCGGTCGCCTGACCGCCATCCGGCACTATCGCGGCCTGGACCGCACCTGGCCACGCCTCGAGCGCCTCCTCTCGGAGTTCCGCTTCACCAGTGTGATGGAGCGGTTCGGAGATGTCCTGGCCACGCCAATTGCGGCCGGAAGGGGCGTGCCGGCGTGAGTCTCCTGGTCGGTGAATATCGAGGTGGCGCGGAGGAGTGGGACCGGTTCGTCCGCGCCCAGCTGGGGTGGACCCATTTCCATCTATTCGGGTGGCAGGAGGTGTACCGCCGGGTGGCGGGCCATGCCTGCGTGTACCTCGAGGCCCGCGATGGTTCCGGTGCGCTGGCGGGCGTGCTGCCACTGGTCCGAGTGCGCAGTCTGCTGTTCGGGCACTACCTGGTCTCCCAGCCCTTCGTGAACTACGGGGGACCACTCGGTGGCGAGGAGGCGGTGCGGGCGCTGGTGGCCGAAGCCGTGCGACGCGCCCGGGCCGATGGAGTCAAGCTGCTCGAGCTTCGCAGTCGCGTGCCATTGCCGGTGGATCTTCCTGTCTCCCATCGCAAGGTCACCGTGGTCCTCGACCTGCCCAGCGAGGGACCCGACGCGCTCTTCAAGAGCTTCGAACCGAAGCTCCGCTCCCAGATCCGCCGCCCGCAGAAGGAAGGGGTGAGCGTTCGCTTCGGCGCCGACCAGGTGGGGCCGTTCTTTGAGGTCTTTTCGGCGCACATGCGGGATCTCGGCACCCCGACCCAGCCGCGCCGCCTATTCGAGACCATCGCCGAACTGCTGCCGGATGCCTGGTTCGGGTGCGCCTGGCTGGGGGACCGGCCGATCGCGGGGGGCGCGGGATTTCGCTGGGGCAGCGAATTCGAGATGACCTGGGCCTCGTCGCTGTACGGGTATAACAAAATCGCGCCGAACATGCTGCTCTACTGGTCGTTCATGGAGCGGGCGATGCGGGAAGGGATCACCCTGTTCAACTTCGGCCGTTGCAGCCCGGGGGCGGGTACGCACCGGTTCAAACGCCAATGGGGCTCACGCGACGAGCAGCTCTGGTGGTATCAGGACGCGCCGCACGGAGCGGCCGCTACCCCATCGCCGGATGACGGCGCCTATGCCTGGGGGCCCAGGCTGTGGCGTCGGCTGCCGCTCCCCGTGGCCACCGCGCTCGGACCGTGGATCGTGCGGTCCATCCCGTGACGCTCCGCGCGCAGCTTCCAGCCCGGTCACCCCTTCCCGCCCGCGCCATCGCCGCGGGTGTCGGCGCCTTGCTGCTGGGAGGCCGGAAAGCCCGCGCCCGGGTCCACGCCCGCATCATGTCGATCTATCGGCCACTGGACATCGCGCTCACCGACAGCGGGACCTCCGCTCTCGCACTCGCGCTCTTCCTGGCATCGGGGCGCCGGCCCGGTCGTCCGGTGCTGCTGCCAGCCTGGGGCTGTTTCGATCTGGCCACGGCGGCCGAGGGGGCGAATGTCCCGGTGATGCTCTACGATCTCGATCCCAAGACCCTCGGTCCTGACTGGGAGTCACTGGAGCGCGCCCTCGCCCTCGATCCCGCCGCCGTGGTCGCCGTCCACTACTATGGGCTCCCCGTGGATCTCGATCAGCTGTCCTCCATGGCGGAGCGGGCCGGCGTTCCGCTGATCTCCGATGCGGCCCAGGGCGCTGGAGCGGAGCTGGGCGGGCGCCCGCTCGGTGCCTGGGGAGATATGGCCGTGTTGAGTTTCGGGCGCGGCAAAGGGATGACCGGGGGCCGGGGCGGGGCATTGCTGGCCCATGAGGACGACTGGGCCGACGCCGTCGAAGGTCTCA